>NZ_AULM01000109.1 GCF_000422285.1 Desulfatiglans anilini DSM 4660 | reverse complement strand
ACTAACTGTGCTACGGTTTCACCTGTCAAAAGATCACTTGGGAGGTGAAACGTGAAACGATTTATCCTTGAGCGGTCCAAAAAAGATTTCTACACTTCGCACTCGGGTCTTGCATTGATCGGACTGGGCATCAACTATTACAGCGACCTGCCAGGCAAAGCACGGAAGACATTTCCTCTTGCCAAAGGCGTCAGCGGAATCGCACTGGACGACGTCGTGCGCAGCTATGTCGGCATGCTTTCTCTTGGTCAAAGCGACTATGAAGCCGTAACCAATAAGAAAAATGACACCTATTTCAAGCAGTCCCTGGGTATTCGTAAAGTCCCTTCGGCTGAAACGTTACGCCAACGCCTGGATGATGTTGCCGTGAGTCTGCGGCCTTTGGTCGATGCCGCAGCAGTCGATTTTATCCGTGATTCCAAAGCTTTGATTACAAAATTGGATACCGGGCACATTCCTCTTGATTGTGATGTGTTCCCCATGGACAACTCCCAGACCAAGAAAGAGGGGGTTTCTTGCACCTACTCCGGCACGGATGGGTATGCGCCCATCGCCGCTTATCTGGGCCGGGAGGGTTGGTGCCTGGAACTCGAACTGCGGAAAGGCAAACAGCACAGCCAGTGCGAGTTCATCCCCTATCTGGAACGTGTTCTGAAAAAGGCCCGCACCCTGACCTCGGAAAAGCTCCTTGTCCGCCTGGATTCCGCCCACGATGCCCTCGAAACCCGTGCCACCCTGGCGGAACATGAAAAAGTCAGCTACATCATCAAATGGAACCCGCGTAAAGAAGACCAAGCGGAGTGGGCCAGACAAATCTTTGGCAAAGGGACCGTCACCTGCCCGCGACCCGGCAAAAGGGTCGGAATCCTCCGAGTCCACATCCGCCAGGAATATCAGGGCAAAACCTACCGCTTCCAAAGGGTGATGCGGGCCGTTGAGCGCACCAGCGACAAACGCGGTCAACTGCTGCTCAAACCGGACATCGAGGTAGAGGCCTGGTG
>NZ_AULM01000108.1 GCF_000422285.1 Desulfatiglans anilini DSM 4660 | reverse complement strand
AACTCCGATGGAGGAGTCATGACAAGATAAAGATAAAAAGGAACGCCGCTTTACGGGGCCTTGGCTCCGACGAACTCCACGCAGGGCCCATTCTCGCCAGGGCTGCAGCTGGAAATAGAACCCATCATAGAGCACACGGGCAAACCGCCTCCTCTATAGGTACGCACCGGAGAAGAAAGATTCTTGATTTTGCATGCTTTTTTCATGGAGAATAAAGTCCGCTCGCGAAAAAAAACGAGCAAAAAATCCGTTCATAAAAAATAGGTTCAATCACCGAAACGGCGTTCTTCCCAAGAACCCTTGAGGGGCGCAAACGCGTTTTTTCTTGAACTGCAGCTCGAAGACATCCAAGAATGCCTGACACAGTCTCGCTGCGCATCACGCTTAAATTCAAGGAGGTGCCAAAATGAAGGCAATGAAGGCAATTGATGAACTTAAGAACGAACACCACGGCATTGAAATCATGCTTCGGATCCTGCAGGCCGTTGCGGAGAGGTTCGGACGCGGTCAAGAGGTGGACGGGAAGGATCTTTCCAACATCCTCGAGTTCCTGTCGGTCTTCATCGACAAATGCCATCATGCCAAGGAAGAGGAATTCCTTTTTCCAGCCTTGGAGAATGTTGGCGTACAGCGTGAAGGAGGTCCCATCGGGGTTATGCTGCTGGAACATGAACAAGGCCGCAGACTGGTTGCGAAGCTCAAAGATGCCCTGGCAGACCATGAGTCCGGGCTCGTCTTGCGTAAGGAACACGCTCAAACAATCATCAAAGAATACGTGGCTCTCCTCAATGAGCATATTGGGAAGGAAAACACGGTTCTTTTCCCCATGGCGGAGGCAAAATTGGACCCGGGTAAAGACAAAGAGCTTTTTGAAGCATTCGAGCACCTCGAACGGGAACGTATCGGCGAGGGCAAACACTCTGAGTTTCATGCCCTTTTGCATCGGTTGCAAGCAACTTTCGTTGTTGGGGTCGGAACAAAATAACCCATTCGAAAACAAAAGAACATGGCTGAACTCCTGGGCGAGGAGATCGAGGGCATGAGCCTTCGCGACATGGCCCTGGCGGCCGTGGATGCCATGCGCACCCTGGC
>NZ_AULM01000107.1 GCF_000422285.1 Desulfatiglans anilini DSM 4660 | reverse complement strand
CCACCCGGTCAAACAAGAGAGAAGCTGCTGTCACCCTTTCGGCGGCGTTCTCAGTGGTGCTCGATTCAGACGAACCTCTCATGGAGGCGTTCCTGAATATCTTCACGAAGGTGAATCTTCCGGTGAACACCTGGCCTTACTTCCGGGAACTGGCGCAGAACATGCTGCAGCGGGCGGGATTGCCGCCGATCACGCTGCCTTTTTGGAGGAGTTAAAAGAACGGTTTTTAACGGTCTGTGAAGGACCGGCGGACTCGGTTGACCATTTCATCCGTCAGCCTCCGCAGATATATTTCAGCGAGCGAGGGAGCAGCCCCCCATCATGATCCCTTCCGTCATTTCGCAGCAGCTCAGGCAGGGCGTCGAGGACTTCCTGCCGACGACCTTCCCCGTCGCGACCCACCACTTCAACGGCATCCTGGAGCGGCTCCTGGGGCTGGAACGGGCCGGTGCGGGTCCTCGGGGGAGCCGGCACGGGCAAGACCGTCGCAGCGAGGCAAAGGTGGTTCTCGGGCAGTGCGGCATCGACATCCGCGGCCGAAGCAGAAAGCTCAGGATCAACCACCGCACGACGGATGAAACGCGCCCTCCTCTATATGGCGTCGACCCGGGCCAAGAAGGAGGTGCTCGTGACCGGTTTCGGGGCGCCGAGCCGGTTCCTGTCCGAGTGAGAGAAGGGTGAAAGCCCGGATCTTCCTTGTCCTCTCCGGAGGGGTCAGGTGCGCCAAACGGCTGGAATAAAAACTGAAAAACACAGCAGCAAACCGATCGGGGCAGGCAGTGATGATGGGAGGTGATCGAGGGCCTATGGACTTGCAGGCACTCTTGAGAGCGGTGATTTCTTTCCGGGATGAGCGTGATTGGGCTCAGTACCATAATCCCAAAGACCTGGCAATCTCCCTTGCGCTGGAAGCAGCTGAATTATTGGAAATTTTCCAGTGGAAGAGCCCGGAAGAGGTGCAGGCCATGAAATCGGACGCACAGGCTTGCCGGCGGGTCAAGGAGGAATTGGGGGATGTTCTCATTTACGCTTTGAACTTGGCCAATGAATTCACGTTCGACCCGGCGGAAGTGGTCTTGGAGAAGCTCGCCATCAATGGCCGGAAATACCCTGTAGAGAAAGCAAAAGGCCGCGCGGACAAATACA
>NZ_AULM01000106.1 GCF_000422285.1 Desulfatiglans anilini DSM 4660 | reverse complement strand
TCTGACTTATTTCAAAAATGAAGGGCATTGATAGCCCAACATTTTGATGCAGAGACGCAATTCCATGGAATAGGTCGTCAAAAGGAAGACCCTGTAGCGCAGTTTGCGCGTGGCGCTGAATAATCGCTCGACTTCTTTCAGGGCAAGAATATCAGGCAGCGGCATCACTTCTGGGACTTTGACGATGTTTACCCACTCCCAATCGCGTTTGAGGACATGCTTCCAGAAGAATTGCAGTCCGTTGCGGTCGATCTTGACGCTGCTCCAGGAGTGGGACTCGGCCAAATCGGAAAAATACTGTTCACGTTGCTCCAGGGTCAATTGATCGGGGCAGCAATCGAAATCGTCGTTTATTCGTCGGACAGCCCGAGAATAAGCGGCGATGGTTTTCTCACTCTTGCCTCGATGTCATTGACTTAAGCTATGGGCTTGTAGGCCATAGCGGCAATTTTCAGTTTCGGCCCTCTCTTTCTGGGATTCTTCAGGCCTGGTCGAATAATCGATAAAGACTTACCGAGAAGCGAGAGGAGGCTTCGAAGGATTTTTGTGGTGTGTCGCCGGGCAAAGAGGAGCACGACGTTGCTTTTCATAGACGAAAGCGCATAGGTGAAGTTGACCTCATACCTGAGTCGTTCGGGATGGTTTTTGGCCTGCTCCTCAATAAGATCTTGAACCGGGTGACCGATCATGGCAGCCAGGTTGGCTGTCAAAACTCTCGCTTGGAAATCTTGGAGAACAGCGAGGGGAGATTTTCCCGAAACCTTCTCGATTTCGATGCGGCATTTGAAATGGCTGTAGGCGGTTTCCACAGACCAGCGCTTGGTGTAGAGCTCTTTGAGCTCAGCCAAAGGAAATTGGCGCTTGTCGAGGAGGGAAGTCAACAGAACGACCTTTTCCCTGTTTTTCAATGTGAACCGGAGGACGCGAACTCTCAGGGGATTGGCGCTCAAGTTCTTCTCTTGACGGAATTTTGTCGCGACAGGCGACGGTTTAAGGCTGACGATAGCCTCGCGCTTTCCGGAGCGGAGGAATTTTTTGACAAGAACTGAATCCTTTTTCATCCTACAAAGGAGATTTTCTGCATTGGATATTCCACGGATCTTCAACATTACCGAAAGTGATCACCGCATCCATAACCCGCTCACACCCGAAAAGCTCGCCACTCTGGGCGCGG
Source organism: Desulfatiglans anilini DSM 4660 (assembly GCF_000422285.1). Taxonomy (NCBI): domain Bacteria; kingdom Pseudomonadati; phylum Thermodesulfobacteriota; class Desulfobacteria; order Desulfatiglandales; family Desulfatiglandaceae; genus Desulfatiglans; species Desulfatiglans anilini. The sequence continues at coordinate 85 of NZ_AULM01000106.1, read as the reverse complement.
CGCTTCGTCTCGAAACGGGAACCCGAGTGCTCGACCTCGGCAGCGGTTCGGGGGAGATGCTGTGCACCTGGGCACGCGATTACGG
>NZ_AULM01000105.1 GCF_000422285.1 Desulfatiglans anilini DSM 4660 | reverse complement strand
ATATCCAAAAATCGAGCGTAGCGAGCAAAATCCAAAAAACAGCTCAAAGCCTTATCGCTCTTGCTTTTGCTTTTAGCCTCGCAGAGTTCCCAAAGGGCGCACTTACGCAAAATCGGAGATTTTGCAAGTTGCGGTCAGGGGAGACCCCCGACACCCCACCGCCCAACAAGTTGGGCGGCTGTTAGTAAAAGGTGAGCCAGTGGCAATTTATCATTGTTCAATTCAGAATATTTCGAGGTCAGATGGTCGCTCGATTGTGGCGTGTGCAGCGTATCGGGCAGGTGAAAAACTTGAATGCGATACATACGGGAAAACGCAGGACTACACCCGAAAAACTGGCATCGAGTACACCCAAATATTTGCACCCGATGGAGCAAATCCCGACTTGCTTAACCGTCAAAACCTGTGGAATCAGGCAGAGCAATCCGAACTAAAAAAAGATGGAAGTATCAAGCAAGAGGCACGGCTTGCAAAAGAGATAGAAATCGCCTTACCACATGAACTTAATAAGCGGCAGCGGCAGGCACTTGTTACAGAGCTATGTCAATCCTTAGTCAAAGGACATGGCGTGGCGGTGGACGTAGCGATACATGCTCCTCATATCGCAGGGGGGAGTGATGATAGAAACTTCCATGCCCATATATTGATGACCACTCGAACCGCCACAGGGCAAGGCTTAGGGGGGAAAGTCAGAGAGCTAGACAGACACTCAACGCTGAAGAAAATCAGGGAGGAAGTAGCTGATCTCACAAATCGCCATCTTGCAGCCGCAGGCTTGGATCTAACTGTTGATCATCGTAGTCATGAGGACAGAGGATTGATGATAGAGCCGACCATCAAAGAGGGGATAGAAGCCACACATGCAAAGCGAAAGGGCAAGGAGATGGAGATCGTTAAGCGTAATGATGAAATCAAGCAGCGCAATTCAAAGGCTGAAAACCTTGATATGTCTATATTTGAAACTGAAACAGGACTGGAGGAGCTACAACAGCAGCAACTGGAGGCGGCAGTGGATGAAGCCCCCGCAGTCTATACGGCAGCACAGCAAGCACTGTATGAGCATCAGCAGCACCGCCAGACGCTTTTAGATCAATACATGCAATCAAGGAGCGGGGATACTGATAAAGTCGCCGAGCATCGCTTTTACAGCGCATTACAGAGCGATATAGACCGTCTTCAGCTTGATAGGTTAATTAGGGAGGGGAAAGAGGCTGAGGTGCTCTTGCGTGAAATTGGTGAGCCTCTACCTCCTCCGATCAAGATTAAAAAAGGATGGTTTAGCTCTGAACTATTTAGCTTTGATGACATGCTCAAACAGTA
>NZ_AULM01000104.1 GCF_000422285.1 Desulfatiglans anilini DSM 4660 | reverse complement strand
CCAGGACGGTAGGGTCCTACAAAAGCAGTAGTTATTTTTTACTGCGATAACAAAGACTTGCTTCTTTTTCCAGTTTCTTATTTGTAAACTCGAGTCATAGAGTGAGGCAATATTGTGAGTGTTCAGATTGTCCATGATCAGCCCAACTTTGATCGCTTCTGGATAGCGCTCATCGAGAATCTGCTTGATCTGCATTGGCCAGTCTTTTTTGGTGTGTCGTTTCGTGACAGCTTCATGTCGCTTGCCTGCGAGCTGCACCACCGCCATGAAGATCTCAGCCACCCCATTTATGACGTATTCGTGATCAATCTGTACGGGTTGTCCTGGCTTGTATGGAATCGGGTCGCGCACCTCGCCAATCAACTGTTTGCAGGATCCATCCATGCACACCACCGGGTAATCGGAATCATATGCGAAACGGAAAACTTCCAGAGCATCCTCCATTGGTGCTACGAACGAGGCACTCCCTTCCGGTGGGATTTTTCAATAATTGCTGAGGTGAGGTTTAAGCTCGTTTTTTTTAATATTCGCTGCACGGTCATGTGCGAAACAGCCCGCGCAAACTTAAGTTCAATGGCCTTGTCCAAAAGCAGTCTGACTGTCCATCGCTGGCGTCCCTCCGGTGCCTCCGAACAGGCCAAAGCGATCAGCTGCGCTTCAAAGGCCCCAGCAAAGATGACCTCCCGGGGTGGCTTTTCCCTGGGCTTACGCTCCAGGGCCGCTTCGAGCCCTTCTTCTAAGAAGCGTTTCTTCAGGTGCTCGATCATGCAGCTAGTGACGCCCAGAGCTGTTGCGACATCATCCGTAGCCCATGCCGGGCCGTCGGGGCCAGCATCCCACAGTAAGAAAGCACGCGTGTGGATGAACTCTGTTGCCTGGATTTTACCACGGCGTGTCAATGCCTCCAATTCTTTACGTTCCTCTACACCCAGCGTTACTCGGTATCTTGGCGGCATGGCGACCCTCCTTATACTTACTATTATATCATCAATGTCATTGACTTAAGAGAACGCTGATCATGTTTTTACTTGTAAATATAATAAATTATGCTATTATACCCTCAGTAGAAAAGGGGGCGTATATTACTTTTCAAGGAGGCGACATATGTTTACAGAAAAATTTGATGAAAAGACTGCAGTTGGCACAGAAGGTGCTTCCCAGAATTTGTGCCAAACTTGTCGGATTTCTCAATAAATATCTTGACTCTCCTGATTTTTTTCACCGACATCGTCTGTGTGAAAAATATTTTTCTCGCAATCGTAAACTCCCCTTCAGCACCGTAATACTTTTCCTCATGAATTTCGTCCGCTGCTCCTTACAAAAGGAACTTGACGGGTTCTTTCAACTTTTTCCGTCTTCCGATCGCTCCGAAAG
>NZ_AULM01000103.1 GCF_000422285.1 Desulfatiglans anilini DSM 4660 | reverse complement strand
GGGGGCGGGGCGTTCGTCTGCGGCGAGTCCTCGGCCCTCTTCGCCTCCATCGAAGGGCGGGCGGGCGAGCCCAGGGCGAAATACGTGCACGCGACCGACAAAGGCCTTTTTGACCGGCCGACGTGTTTGAATAACGTGGAGACATGGGCGAACGTCCCCCTGATCATCCGCAACGGCGTTTCATGGTATCGGAACATCGGCACGGCCGGGAGCAAGGGCACGAAGATCTTTTCGCTCGTGGGAAAGATCAACAACACGGGCCTCGTCGAGGTGCCCATGGGCACGACCCTCCGGGAGATCATCTTCGATATCGGCGGGGGGATCCCGGGCGGCCGCCGCTTCAAGGCCGTCCAGACAGGCGGGCCTTCCGGCGGATGCATCCCCGAACAGTTTCTGGACATGGCGGTCGATTTCGATGCCCTGACCGAGATCGGTTCCATGATGGGGTCGGGCGGGATGATCGTCATGGATGAACGGACCTGCATGGTGGATGTGGCCAAGTATTTTCTAAGGTTTATGGAGGAGGAATCCTGCGGCAAGTGTACGCCCTGCCGGGAGGGGATCCTGCAGATGCGGCGCATCCTCGATCGAATCACCGAGGGCGAAGGGAAGATGGAAGACCTGGAGACGCTCACCTGGATGGGGGGCGCGATAAAAGACGGGGCCCTCTGCGCCCTGGGGCAGTCCGCGCCCAATCCTGTGCTCACGACGCTGCGCTACTTCCGGGAGGAATACGAGGCGCACATCCGCGACAAGCGCTGTCCGGCCGGGGTGTGCAAGGCCCTGATTTCCTACGTCGTTGACAGCGAGGCGTGCACGGGCTGCCACGTCTGCGCAAGGGTCTGCCCGAGCGGCGCCATTCAGGGCGAAAAGAAGGAAGTCCACCGGATCGATGCGGCGACCTGTATCCGCTGCGGGGCGTGTTACGAGGCATGCAAGTTCGACGCGATCAAGATCATCTGAAGATCGAATCCCCTTTGAAAGGAATCGGTAAGCGTCCCCTTTCATGTTGGGGCCGGTCGATAGTGTGCGCGGACACAGGCCGTTGATGAAGAACCCTCCTGCAAAGGGATGAGACCCTGTTATGCCGGAAGGAGCAAAACGATGACGGAAATGATCACGCTGACGATCGATGGGCGGAAGATCCAGGCCGCCCCCCATACGACGATCCTGGAAGCGGCGCGCGGAGCCCATATCGACATCCCGACCCTGTGCTACAACGAGTCTTTGACGCCTTACGGGGCCTGCCGCCTGTGCATGGTCGAGATCACCGAGGGGAAGCGCACCCGCCTGGTCGCCTCCTGCATCTACGAGATCTCCGAAGGGCTGGTGGTCGAAACGGATACCCCGCGCGTGCAGAACGTGCGCAGGCTGGTCATGGA
>NZ_AULM01000102.1 GCF_000422285.1 Desulfatiglans anilini DSM 4660 | reverse complement strand
TCCATGACCAGCCTGCGCACGTTCTGCACGCGCGGGGTATCCGTTTCGACCACCAGCCCTTCGGAGATCTCGTAGATGCAGGAGGCGACCAGGCGAGTGCGCTTCCCCTCGGTGATCTCGACCATGCACAGACGGCAGGCCCCGTAAGGCGTCAGCGCCTCGTTGTAACACAGGGTGGGGATATCGATATTGACGCCGCGCGCCGCTTCCAGGATCGTCGTATGGGGGGCGGCCTGGATCCTCCGCCCATCGATCGTCACGGTAATCATTTCCGTCATGATTGCGCTCCCAGCAAGAAGGATTCATTTGCGTGCAGGAGGGCTCCCTGAAGAGGCCCTTCTGTTTGCGGGGGAAAAAGGGCCGCCATGGAAAAATGGCTCAGGGGTGGACACTCCCTCAAAGATCTTTCGTAAGTTCAAATGATCCTGATCGCGTCGAACTTGCATGCCTCGTAACACGCCCCGCAGCGGATACAGGCCGCCGCATCGATCCGGTGGACTTCCTTCTTTTCGCCCGCAACGGCGCCGCTCGGGCAGACCCTCGCGCAAACATGGCAGCCGGTGCACGCTTCGCTATCAACGACGTAGGAAATCAGGGCCTTGCACACTCCGGCCGGACAGCGCTTGTCGCGGATGTGCGCCTCGTATTCCTCCCGGAAATAACGCAGTGTGGTGAGCACAGGGTTGGGCGCGGACTGCCCCAGGGCGCAGAGGGCCCCGTCCTTTATCGCGGCTCCCATCCATGTGAGCGTCTCGAGGTCTTCCATCTTCCCTTCCCCCTCGGTGATTCGATCGAGGATGCGCCGCATCTGAAGAATCCCCTCCCGGCAGGGCGTACACTTGCCGCAGGACTCGTCCTCTAGAAACATCAGAAAATATTTGGCCACATCCACCATGCAGGTCCGCTCGTCCATGACGATCATCCCGCCCGAACCCATCATGGAGCCGATCTCGGTCAGAGCATCGAAATCGACCGGCATGTCCAGGAACTGTTCGGGGATGCATCCGCCGGAAGGCCCGCCCGTCTGGACGGCCTTGAATCGGCGGCCGCCCGGGATCCCCCCGCCGATATCGAAGATGATCTCCCGGAGGGTCGTGCCCATGGGCACCTCGACCAGGCCCGTGTTGTTGATCTTCCCCACGAGCGAAAAGATCTTCGTCCCCTTGCTCCCGGCCGTGCCGATGTTCCGGTACCATGAAACGCCGTTGCGAATGATCAGGGGGACGTTCGCCCACGTCTCCACGTTGTTCAGACACGTCGGACGGTCAAAAAGACCTTTGTCGGTCGCATGCACGTATTTCGCCCTGGGCTCGCCCGCCCGCCCTTCGATGGAGGCGAAGAGGGCCGAGGACTCGCCGCAGACGAACGCCCCGCCCCCACGGGT
>NZ_AULM01000101.1 GCF_000422285.1 Desulfatiglans anilini DSM 4660 | reverse complement strand
CCCGCCGTGCTTTTTGCAACATCCAACTTCGCCCCCGGCCCCACCGTCCCGATGCCGACGTTGCCGGTGTTGTCTATTGTCATTCGTATATTTGAATCTCTCTTAATCAACAATTTACTATCAGCACTTCCCACACGCAAAACATCTATTTCCCAATTCCCTCCAGAAACATCGCTTCTATCTAATGTTAAAAAGCCAACATCTGTTTTAGACAAATGTAATAATGTGTCTGGCACCGTCGTTCCAATCCCAACGTTGCCGCTTGCTGCACTAAAATAACTGTCTCCACCATTACCTCTTAATAAAATATTTACCGTTCCTGCATTCATTAAACTTAAATGACCTCCTCCAGCAAAGCCATCAAGCACTACTGCATCGTTACCATCATCAGATTCTCTGATAGTTAATCCCTGACCTGTGGAAGGTAAAATTGTTAATTTATCTCCCGGATTTGTCGTCCCGATACCGACGTTGCCGCCTTGTTGAATCACCATCTTTTGATCACTATTTGTAAAAAACCTAATATCTCCTGCGGCTGTCATTTGTTTAATATCTAAATATCCCACATTAAATCCTATCTCAGCATATTCAGAAAAACCCGAAGCTACTGTTCGGCCCAGGTGTAATTTTGCTTGAGTTGTTCCATAACCTGCTGCATCATTATCTCCCAAATATATATTTGCAGCAGAATTCTGTCTCATGTCTAAAATACCCTTCGGACTCTCCGTCCCGATACCAATATTCCCTCCGCTTTCATAGATCACCGAACTTTCCAACCCATCCGTCCCGTTGAACTTGGCCAGATAGTTATCCGTTCCCGAAACATTGGCTTTAGGCAAATAATAACTGCCATGCTGGCCGTCCAACAGATCGGCATTCAAGTTGGCAACCAAATCGGTATTGTCGGTGGTCAAGGTGTTGGATCCCAAGGCAAGATCGCCGGAAAGCGTCAAACCACTGAAAGTCGGAGAAGAAGAACTCAAAACGTTCTGGTCCATCGCATATAATTCATAATCCCCTTGGCCGGTATTGAGAGTCAGAAAAGTCGGAGACGAAGTGGTGGTCAGATGCTGGTTCAAATTGGCGTTGCCGGAAAGAACCAGAGAATAACTGCCCAGATCCAAGGTTCCCGAACCGGAAGACAAAGTCAGGCCGTTGTAGCTGTCGGCGGAAAGCGTGCCGACATTGGAAAGGTTTCCTCCGGAAAAATTCCAATCTCCCGAGAATTCGCCGTCCGAGACGGTATTGGTTCCCAGATCCAAGACGGAGACATACAGCCGGCGCCACTTTTTATCCGCCTGTTGGTTGGCAGAATATGCTGTCGGGAAGGGGCCGTATTTTTCACAAACGCTTGACTAGAGGGGGTCGGATGTCGAATTATTCTGGCTTTGGGA
>NZ_AULM01000100.1 GCF_000422285.1 Desulfatiglans anilini DSM 4660 | reverse complement strand
CCGTATCCTGTTCTTTGACATTGAACTCGATGGTCAGGCGTTGGTGGGTCGAGAGGATATCTCGGACAGTGAGCCATGAACGATGGTCGCCACACAGGCGCAGCTTGTGTTCAATGATGTGCAGGATGTGGTAGGCCAGCACCGATATGAACAGGTGTGTATCAGCGCGCTGCTCCAACTGGTGGAAGTTTGGCCTGAGCCCGAGTGCAGATTTCATTGACCGAAAGGCGCGTTCCACCCGGGTGAGCATGACGTAGGTTCCCCAGATTTCGAGATCGGTCCAGGTCGTATGGTCGGTTCGCAGGAGGTAGCAGCCTTCGAACTGGCGTTCGGTGTCGTAATGGGAACGTCTTTCCCAGGTGATGGCTTTGGCCTGGGCCTTTTTCCCGGGCCTTTGTTCAGCGATCACTTCGACGTCATAGAGTTTGGATGCGCGTGGGTATTTCTCGCGCAAGCGGCCAACCATCTCGACTACTTTGTGGTATACCTTGGTGTGACCTTTTTTGCCGAGACCGTCCTGGTAGTATTGGAGACGTTCGAGAAACAGCGTTTCCTGACGGCTTCGAATGGCTTGGTCCTTCGCCGTTCGGCCCGTACTGCGGCACAAAAGGAAGGCTTCATGCTCCAGTTGATGGCGCTTGACCTCCAGCGTGTATTGATCGGTCTGGCGGATAATCTGCATCGTCATGGTTTCGTCGGGCATAAAATCGGCCTTGCCCCGTTGCACCACGATGTAATGAAACCCGCTGGTTTTCAGGTAGGCAATGTTTTCGGCGGTGGCGATCCCGGCATCGAGGATGATCGTGCGGTCCCTGGCCAGATGGGGCCTTAGCTCGACCAGTGATTCAATGATCTGCTTGAGGGTGTTGCACTCCGTCTGATTGCCCGGGTAAAGACGACTATACTTGGCAAAGCCGAGCTCATCCACCACGAGGGCCAGGGTCAGCAGTTTGCAGTCCGAGCGTTTCTCTTTGCTGTGTCCCCGCTTCGCTTTGGGATTGCCGGTTGCCTGCCCTTCAAGGTAGGTATTGGTCAGATCGAAGAGGCAGATGCGCTCGGGCAGGTCAAAAAGGTCTTTTTCGCGCTGAGCGAGGTGGGTCTCGATGGCATCTTTACAGTCAAAAAGCCGGTCTCCTGCCCGGTAAATCGAGTTGAGGGAGGCGCGCAAGGGACGGCCCGTCAGTTCATAAAGCGCGGAGCGGTGTTCGGCCCAATTCCAGGTATGTACTTCACTGCCTGGAGCCACCAAACGGCCGATGACCAAGGCTTCCATCAAAGGGATAACCGAAGGGGCAAGCCCTTCGGATACAAGCAGGTCGGTCAATCCGAGCTCATTCCACACGCAATGGCAAACATACTCGGAACCCAGGGAGCGCACCTGGCTGGCTTCCATGGAGGCAGCGTCGATTTGCTCGTAAGCGGCTGGAGG
>NZ_AULM01000099.1 GCF_000422285.1 Desulfatiglans anilini DSM 4660 | reverse complement strand
CCAACACCACCATGCTGGGGGCTTTGTTGAAGGCCGATGAGATCTTTCCGCCGGCGGAGCTGACCGAAGCCCTCAGGGCGCGCTTCGGCCGGGTGGCGGAGAAGAACATCCAGGCCCTGATGCGCGCCTACGAGGAAACGCAGGTGCTGCCGTCGGCCTTTTCCCGGAAGGAGGCCCGTCATGGTTGAATCGGAGAGGGATCTTCGCTGCGGGGATCTGGAAGTGGGCTGCGTGGTAAGTCAGCCGGGCAACGCGCGCTTCTACAGGACAGGGGACTGGCGCTCCTTCCGGCCGGTGGTGGACCGGGCGAAGTGCATCGGCTGCGGCGTCTGCTATCTGCTCTGTCCGGACATGGCGATCCGCAGGCGGGCGGATGGGACGTTCGAGGCCGATCTCTACTACTGCAAAGGGTGCGGGATCTGCGCCGCGGAATGTTTCACCGGGTGCATCCAGATGGTGCCGGAGGAGGAATGATGGGCAAGCGGGTCGGTATCGAGGTATCCATTGCGGCGGCGGACGCCGTTGCAATGGCCGATGTGGATGTCGTGGCGGCTTATCCGATCACGCCGCAGACCCATATTGTCGAGCACCTCTCGGAGCTCGTGGCCGAGGGGGAGTTGACGGCCGAGTTCATCCCGGTCGAGTCGGAGCACTCGGCGATGAGCGTCTGCTGCGGGTCTTCCGCAGCGGGCGCGCGCACTTTCACCTGCACGAGTTCCCAGGGGCTCGCCCTGATGAACGAGATCCTTTTCATCGTCCCCTCCATGCGTCTGCCGGTTGTCATGATCCTGGCCAACCGGTCTCTTTCAGGCCCGCTCAGCATCTGGAACGACCACACGGACGTGATGTCGGTGCGCGACTGCGGCTGGGTGCAGCTCTTCGTGGAAAACGGGCAGGAGGTGTTCGATCATGTCCTGTTCGCCTTCCGGGTGGCCGAAGCGCGCAGCGTCTCCCTGCCGGTCATGATCAATATGGACGGCTTCATCCTGACCCATGTCATCGAGCCCATCTCCTACTGGGACAAGGAGGCGGTCGAGCGCTACCTTCCCGCATTCGAGCCGGTCAACCGGCTGGACCCGGACCATCCCATGACGATGGGCGCCTTTGCGATGCCGGGGATCTACACGGAGGCCAGGAAGGTCCAGAACGACGCCCTGATAGCCGCCATGCCGGAGCTGATCGAGGCCTGGGAGAAGATGGGGGAGTTGACCGGAAGGTGTTACCGGCCGGTGGAAAGGTATGCGGTCGAGGGGGCCGAAACAGTCTTCATCACGATGGGAAGCATCGGGGAGACGGTCTCCATCGCGGTGGACCGCCTCCGCGGGCAGGGCCGCGCGGTGGGCCTCGTCAAACTGCGGCTGTGGAGGCCGTTTCCGTTCGATGCCCTTCGGGAGGCCCTAAAGGGTGTTCGCCGGATCATTGTCATCGACCGGGCGATTTCGTTCGGGGGCCCGGGGGGGCCGGTGGCCTCCGAGATCCGAAGCGCCCTTTACGGGGTGGAGCCGAGGCCGGAGGTTCTGAACATGATCAGCGGCCTGGCCGGCCGGGATGTGACGCCTGAGGATTATATCGCCATGTACGAGACAGCTATGGCAGCGGAACAGTGGAAACCGGAGGACTATGTCGTCTTCGGAGCGAGGGAATGATGGAAGCCTTGAATGTCTATGCCTCACGGCTCGTTACGCAAAAGGAGTATTTCACCCCCGGGCACCGCGCCTGC
>NZ_AULM01000098.1 GCF_000422285.1 Desulfatiglans anilini DSM 4660 | reverse complement strand
CCAACACCACCATGCTGGGGGCTTTGTTGAAGGCCGATGAGATCTTTCCGCCGGCGGAGCTGACCGAAGCCCTCAGGGCGCGCTTCGGCCGGGTGTCGGAGAAAAACATCCAGGCCCTGATGCGCGCCTACGAGGAAACGCAGGTGCTGCCATCGGCCTTTTCTCGGAAGGAGGCCCGCCATGGTTGAATCGGAGAGGGATCTTCGCTGCGGGGATCTGGAAGTGGGGTGCGTCGTGCGCGAGCCGGGCAACGCGCGCTTCTACAGGACGGGGGACTGGCGCTCCTTCCGGCCGGTGGTGGACCGGGCGAAGTGCATCGGCTGCGGCGTTTGTTACCTATTCTGTCCGGACATGGCGATCCGCAGGCGGGAGGACGGGACATTCGAGGCCGACCTCTATTACTGCAAGGGGTGCGGGATCTGCGCCGCGGAATGTTTCACCGGGTGTATCCAGATGGTCCCGGAGGAGGAATGATGGGCAAGCGAGTTGGTATCGAGGTATCCATTGCGGCGGCGGATGCCGTTGCGATGGCTGACGTGGATGTCGTGGCGGCTTATCCGATCACGCCGCAGACCCATATTGTGGAGCACCTCTCGGAGCTGGTGGCCGACGGAGAGCTGATGGCCGAGTTCATCCCGGTCGAGTCGGAACACTCGGCGATGAGCGTCTGCTGCGGGTCTTCGGCGGCGGGCGCCCGGACGTTCACGTGCACGAGTTCCCAGGGGCTCGCCCTGATGAACGAGATCCTTTTCATCGTCCCCTCCATGCGTCTGCCGGTCGTCATGATCCTGGCCAACCGGTCTCTTTCAGGCCCGCTCAGCATCTGGAACGACCACACGGACGTGATGTCGGTGCGCGACTGCGGTTGGGTGCAGCTCTTCGTGGAAAACGGCCAGGAAGTCTTTGACCATGTCCTGTTTGCCTTCCGGGTGGCTGAAGCGCGCAGCGTCTCCCTGCCGGTCATGATCAATATGGACGGGTTCATCCTGACTCACGTCATCGAGCCCATTACTTACTGGGACAAGGAGGCGGTCGAGCGCTACCTGCCCCTGTTCGAGCCCGTCAACCGTCTGGACCCGGACCGTCCGATGACGATGGGCGCCTTTGCCATGCCGGGGATCTATACGGAGGCCAAGAAGGTCCAGAACGACGCCCTGATCGCTGCAATGCCGGAGATGATCGAGGCCTGGGAGGAGATGGGGGAGTTGACCGGAAGGCACTACAGGCCGGTGGAAACCTATGCGGCTGAAGGTGCGGAAACGGTCTTCATCACGATGGGGAGCATCGGGGAGACCGTCTCTATGGCTGTGGACCGGCTTCGCGGGCAAGGATACGCAGTCGGTCTGGTCAAGTTGCGGCTGTGGAGGCCTTTTCCGTTCGATGCCCTTCGGGAAGCCCTAAAGGGTGTTCGCCGGATCATTGTCATCGACCGGGCGGTTTCGTTCGGGGGCCCGGGGGGACCGGTTGCGGCGGAGATCCGAAGCGCCCTTTACGGGGTGGAGCCGAGGCCGGCGGTTGTGAATATGATCAGCGGCCTGGCCGGCCGGGATGTCACGCCTGAGGATTATATCGTCATGTACGAGAAAGCCATGGCAGCAGACTGCTTGAAACCGGAGGACTATGTTGTCTTCGGAGCGAGGGAATGATGGAAGCCTTGAATGTCTATGCCTCACGGCTCGTTACGCAAAAGGAGTATTTCACCCCCGGGCACCGCGCCTGC
>NZ_AULM01000097.1 GCF_000422285.1 Desulfatiglans anilini DSM 4660 | reverse complement strand
CGGCAAGATTCAGAGCATTGCCCCCACCTCGGATCGCCATTTCCCGATCGTTCCGCCTTTTCAAGTGCCCCCCCGTCCGCCGCGCCGCCAAGTTGATCCACTCGGGTACGTACGAAGGGTGCCGGGCGTCCGGCGCCAACTAAGGCCGCCCTACTGAAAGGCCCTTGTCGGAACCCGCGGGTAGACACCCCGGGAGAAATGCCATGGAAAAGCCGAAACTTCTCGACCAGGTCCGGGCTGCGCTTCGTGTCCGGCACATGAGCTATCGCACCGAACAGACTTACGTCCATTGGATCAAGCGGTTCATTTTCTTCCACAACCGGAAACATCCACTGGAAATGGGAGAGGCCCAGGTCAGCGCTTTCCTGAGCTATCTGGCTGTGGAAAAAAGGGTGGCGGCCTCCACCCAGAATCAGGCGCTCTGCGCCATCCTGTTTCTTTACCGCAACGTGCTCAAGAAAGACCTCGGCTGGATCGACAACATCGAACGGGCCAAAAGACCCCGCCGGCTTCCGGTTGCTCAGGATGCCGTAGTGCCTGATCTTCATGAACCCATCGGGCAGGATGTGCAGCAAAAAGCGTCGGATGAACTCAAGGGCATCCAGGGTCATGAGCTTTGTCGCATTATGGTCAGTGCGATCACGATAACGGAAGGTGACCCGGCCATTCTCCAGCACCACCAATCTCTGGTTCGAGATGGCAACCCGGCGGGTTTAGCGTCCGAGATAATCCACCACCGTTTCTGCGCTCCGGAACGGGGATTTACAGGAAACCACCCACTCGTGTGCATAGAGATCCTTGAGCAGGACCTTGAAGGTCTCTTTCTCCTTCAACGACGCGATCCTGCCAGGAAATATAAACTTCCCCTTTTCATAGGCCTCTTTGAGGCAGGCCAGGAACTTCCCCCGGAACAACCGGGAGAGCACCTTTACGGGAAGGAAAAACTTTCCCTTACACGATACCCACCGCTTTCCGTCCCGGGACAACCCTCCTTCTATGACGATGCGATGAACATGGGGGTGGTCCATGAGGGTCTGCGACCAGGTATGCAGGGTCGCGATGAAGCCCACTTCCGTTCCCAGGTACCTGCTATCTTGCATCAACTCCTTGATGGTTTCCGATACCGCCCTGAAAAGAATGCCATAGACCACCCCCTAATATAAATATTATTGTTTGTTTCAGAAATTGCGGTAGTCACTCCAGACATTATTGGGCTCAATTCTATACATGCATAGCTTCTTAGTGCCCCCGGACGGTTTCTGTGTTAGACACATCAATGTGTCATTCCTTTTTGAACGAGTTCAGCCAGAAATCTGGAAAACGGTTCAATATTCTTTCTTACGCTCGCTTCTTCCAGGGCGGCCATGTAGTCATTGCGGGTTTCAAACGGAATAACTGTCCATGGATAGCCGCCGCTGGCTAACATTACATTCATCAGGAATCTTCCCATGCGGCCATTCCCATCAACATACGGATGGATATACACAAAGAAAAAGTGACCCAAAACAGCCCTTACAGCGGGTTCCTTTTCATCTTTTAGAAGAGTGAAGAATGCTGGCATAAGATCGCGCACGGCTTCGTAGCGGGGCGGTACATGCATTGATTTTCGGATATAGACAGGCTGACTGCGGTAACCGGCAAGGTCAGATGCAGAAATCAGACCCACGTTTACACTCGTGGCAAATAATTCTCTGTACCATATGGCATGATCATTACCTGCCACTGTCCCTGAAGAGTCACCATTCAGAACTTTTACCAAGCTTTTCTTTACCGCCTCACTGCTGTCCAAATTAGCCGGGGATTCAAACTCCACCCCCTGAAAACATTGGGATTTTAGAGCAGATTTGGCGGATTTGGAAACCAGGTTGTA
>NZ_AULM01000096.1 GCF_000422285.1 Desulfatiglans anilini DSM 4660 | reverse complement strand
CCTGAGTTCCGGCTCAGTAGGCACTTTTTGGCCTCCGAAGCCGGATTTTCCTAATAAAATCAAGGGGGGCATCTGAAAAACCGCAAAAACCTGTAGTAACACGACTTGATCGTTATCATATTGACATGCTATGTGGTATATGGTAACCACGTAGATATGTTTATTCGAACGACCAAACGCAAAAATCGAGACGGCTCCGTGGTCGAGTACCTCCAGCTCGCGCATAACGTTCGCCACCCTGAGACGCACAAACCGACCGCCCAGATCATTCATAATTTCGGGCGGGCTGACTTGATCGACCGTGATGCCATGATGCGCCTGTGCCAATCGATTGCGCGCGCCTGCGGGCTCGAGTTGGAAGTGGGCGGAACCGCCGTGCCGGGAAGAACCTCGCTTGAGAAAACGTGGCCGGCCGAGCTCAAACTCCTGGGTTCCCGGCAATTGGGCCCGGTGTTGGTTGCGGAGGCGTTGTGGGAGCGCCTGGGTATCGGAGAGGCGCTGCGCAAGGTTGCCGCAGATGCAAACTGTCAAGTCCCTTATGAGCGAGCGCTTTTTGCGATGACCGCCAACCGGCTTTGCGAACCGCGCAGCAAGCTGGGAGTATGGGACCGGTGGCTCCCGACGGTCTATCTCCCGTCTTGCCAGGGACTGAAGCTTGACCACTTTTATGAAGCGATGGACCTGCTCCATGCAAGCGCGGGGGAGGTCGAAAAAACCATTTTCTTCAACACCGCCAACCTCTTCAACCTCGAGGTCGATGTGGTGTTCTACGATACGACCACGGCGTCTTTCGAGATCGACTTCGAAGATGCCGAGCTCGTCGTGAGCGCGGAGGGCGGCGAAGAGGATCTGTCCCGGCCCGTATCCGGCCTGCGCAAGCGCGGGAAATCCAAAAATGGGACGTGGAACCCTCAAGTGGTGGTGGCTCTGGCGGTCACTCGAGAGGGGTTTCCGGTCCGCTCCTGGGTGTTCCCGGGCAACACGGCGGATGTGACCACGATCGAAACGGTCAAAAAAGATCTGAGGGGATGGCAGTTGAACCGCTGCCTCTTTGTCGCCGATGCCGGCATGAACTCTGAAGACAACCGCAAACGCCTGTCTCTGGGCGGGGGTAAATACCTCCTGGCTGCCAGGGCGGGGAGCGTCAAAGAGATCAAGGAAGAAGTTTTGACCCGTGGGGGACGATACAAAAAGGTAGGGGACAATCTCCAGGTCAAAGAGGTCGAAATCGGCACCGGGGTCTTGCGCAGGCGCACCTTCGTCTGCTTCAACCCGAGGGAAGCGGAACGGCAAAATCTGCACCGGGAATCTGTCCTGGAAGAGCTGCGGCAGGAGCTCGACCGTCACAGGGATTGGGATGCCACGGCCAAATGGGCGATCGAGCTCCTGGCCTCCCAACGCACCAGACGCTATCTCGGCATCAGCAAGGCCGGGAAGATCTTCATCGACACAGCCAAGATCGAAGCGGCCCGGAAGCTTGACGGCAAATGGGTCCTCATCACCAATGATGACACCCTCCAGGCAGAAGATGCCGCCACAGGGTACAAAAACCTCCTGATCATCGAGCGCTGTTTCCGTACGATGAAGAGCACTCAGATCCATATGACTCCTATGTATCATTGGTTGCCGCGTCGAATTGAAGCGCATATCAAAATCTGTGTGCTGGCCCTGTTGCTCCAACGGGTAGCCGAGTTCATGACCGGCAAGACATGGGGGTGGCTCCATCATGCCTTGGCTCAGTTCCAGGCCACGGAATTCGAGACCCCGAGTCACCTATTCTTTCGACGCAATGAACCCCCAGAGGAGGTCCTGTCTACGCTGAAAACATTAAAAATTTCAATCCCTAAACCGATTCTGGAAGTTGTGAACCGCCATTCAGAAGCGTAGTAACACGCGTTTTTTGGGCCTACGTCTAACCGTTCGGATTTAATGCCGTTTCCGGCTACCCTTTGACTACCCACCCGGAACCCAGG
>NZ_AULM01000095.1 GCF_000422285.1 Desulfatiglans anilini DSM 4660 | reverse complement strand
TGACCGGTTCACAATCTTGGAGGCTTTCGTATATTCCCGGAATTGTCAAACTTTGCGTGTCTCCCCGGCAAAGCCGGGGGTTTACTCGTATTAATGATTTCCGGATGGACATCTAATTTAGGCATTTCCAATATTTCTTATGGATGTTTCTTATCCTGGCGATTGATTCCCTATTCTGTTCTGAAACATCAGGCAAATTTTGTGGCATATCGTAGGGTTCGGGAAAATCTATATCTACATTCAGGCCCCCAGCAACAGTAGCTAAAAAACCTAATGGAGATAAATTTTGATCTAGGCTGAAACCGCCGACATGCACGAATTTCCCCTTACAGGTCCGTGAGGCGATTTCTGATAGAAGGCACACAGTTGAATTTAATCCATTTAGCGTTAGCATCAGCTGATTAATTTGTACCGTAAAATGTGCACCATTTAAACCAACTGCGACAACCAACTCCGGCTTGTATTCAACTCCTATCGGTAAGACAATTTCCTTCAAAGCATAGATGAAATCCGCATCCGAACTATAAGGCGCGATTGGGACATTGACAGTATATCCTTTGCCTTTCCCCTTTCCAACCTGTTCAGGAAAACCAATTCCTGGATAGAGTGTTAATGGATCCTGATGTATATCAATACATAAAACTTCTGGTGTATCATAAAATATCTTCTGAGTTCCATGTCCCGTATTGGCTGCATAATCGATTACTAAAACTCTTGATAAACCGTACTTGATTCGCAGGACCTCAATCATGATAGCAACATCGTTTAAAATCCCAAATCCCCCGCCAAAATCCGCACCAACGTGATGCCCCATTGTTGAGAAAACAAAACTTTTATCACAACTTTCATCAAGAACAAGCTTTCCCCCGAGAATATCAGCGCCGGCAAACAGCCTAGCCACATCATAAACACCCTTTAGAACTGGGGTATCTAATGTAAGCATTCCACCGTTCTCATTAAGCCTAAGTACAAAATCTATATATTCCTTCGTGTGGACTGCCAAAATATCTTCATCTCTTGCTTCATTAGGCTTAAAAAAATCAATTTCGGCGATGGTAGATATTTTTTCGTTTTCTTTAACAAGCTTAAAGGCGATATCTCCATCCATGTAGTCGCCTATTAAAGGGTGATTAGGTCCGAAAGAATATTTTTTGAAGTCTTCATGATAAACAATTGCCACCTTCAAAGAAAGCCCCTCCAATTTGGCGTTTCGCTGATATGCACACAAAAATCTTTCAAGAATTTTTAGCGCATCGGAAGCCAATATAGTTGTCGGCATACTCAGGACGTCTCGAATATCGTCGCGCACACCTGCTAGAAGCTGAATCATGGATCCAGGAGCCACCCCGAAGAACACGCATAGCTCCTTCGCTTGGTCCCTTAGGATTAACGCTTGGAGCAATTCTATAATAATCCTCTTGATACCAGTCCCCTACCCACTCCCAAACGTTCCCAGCCATGTCGTAGCAGCCAAAAGGACTTTTCCCCTCTTCGTATCCCCCAACCGGTTTTGGTGAACCCGAGCCCGTAGAGACGGAACGCCCCTTGCTCCATTCATTTCCCCAAGGCCATGTCAAACCCTCGGTTCCTCTGGCGGCTTTTTCCCACTCCGCCTCTGTTGGCAGTCTTTTTCCTGCCCATTCTGCATACGCTGCCGCATCGTGCCAAGTTACCAACACAACGGGGTGATCTCGCGTGCCATCGGGATAACAATTGTCTTTCCAGCAATATTTCTTTGCCCACACTCTATCAATGTACGGGGCAGGATACCCAGTGGCAATTATAAATTCCCTGTATTGCTCATTAGTTACAAGGTATTTATCGATAAAGTAACCGTCTATATAGACCTTTCTCTGAGGCTGCTCATCGAAATTTCCATCTGTATCACTTCCCATTATAAATTCGCCGGCCTCGACGTATATCACAGTACCTCCTTACAATTGCCTCCAATACCGCTCATGGATACTTTTTAAACTCAAAGTCGTTTTAGATACTAATTCATTTACACCGGAAACAATTTCCGGCACTTTATATGGTTCCTTGACATACATCACTTCATTACCAAGAACGGCACCAATTAAAGCCTCCCAGGCAAGAGGGAGTATTTTCGGATCGTAAGAATGCCCCAAAATTAGCACAAGCTTGCCATTGCACAGCGTGTTTGATAATTAATACGAGTAAACCCCCGGCTTTGCCGGGGAGACACGCAAAGTTTGACAATTCCGGGAATATACGAAAGCCTCCAAGATTGTGAACCGG
>NZ_AULM01000094.1 GCF_000422285.1 Desulfatiglans anilini DSM 4660 | reverse complement strand
TCTTACGGGGACCTTGCGGAGACCTACGGCTTCCTGATCAGCCCCTGCCCGCCTCGGGATCCGAAGAAAAAGGGCCGGGTGGAGAGCGGGGTCAAATACATCAAAAGGAGTTTTCTGCCCTTGCAAGAGTTCCGCAGCCTCCGCGATGCCAACGAGCAACTCCAGCGGTGGGTGCTCGAGGAAGCAGGCAACCGGATTCATGGCACGACCAGACAGAAGCCTTTGAGCGTTTTCGCCGAAACCGAGAAAGTGTTCCTGAAGCTTTTGCCCGACGTTGCACCGGAGATGGCCGTATGGACGACCGCCAAGGTCCATGGCAACTGCCACAGAGGGCAGCCAAAGGATTTAAACCAGTCAAGGGCGGTCATTTCAAAAGCGGTTTCGGAGGATTTATTCATCATCTTCCTCTTGGGTACCCTAAATTCGCTTTATTTCCCGGTCAAAGTCAGAAATATACTCCCGGTCCTGTCGCTTTCTGTATGTTTCGTATTCCTGTTCGGCCTTCACTCTGGCCTCAAGGGCACTTATCTTTCCTTTGTCTTTAAGAATCGGGTAGCTGGAAAGCTCCAGGAAACTGTGCAGAAACTGAACCCAATCTTCCATCTTCATGACAAGCTGCCGTTCAGCCCGATTTTCGGCAAGGTCTAGGTAGGCGTTCACAATGCGGTTCAGTTCTTTGATATGGGCCTCGTTCAGGTAATTCTTGGCGACGGAGACATCGGATTTCAAAATTTTCCCATCAGGTGCCTGTTTCCAGCTTGTCAGCCCCATGTGCATTTTCTCGGCATCCGCCGACTCATAGATGATTTCAGCGGCGGTTTTTCCGGTAATAGCCCAGTGCAGTTTATTCTGCACTGTAGCGAAAAATTCATGGGTGATGGGAGCGTTTTGGTCATAATCTGCCGAAAGCGCATAAATATCTGTAATTTTCTGGTAAAACCGGCGCTCACTGGCTCGGATTTCACGAATCCGTTCCAGAAGCTCATCGAAATAATCCTTGCCGAAATGTTTTCCCTGTTTCAGCCGTTCATCATCCAGCACAAAGCCCTTGATGATGAATTCCTTCAAGGTTTTGGTCGCCCAGATCCGGAACTGGGTGGCCTGGTAGCTGTTCACCCGGTACCCCAACGCAATGATGGCGTCGAGGTTGTAATATTTTGTTTTGTAGGTCTTCCCGTCAGCGGCAGTTGTTTCCAAAATGGAAACAACTGAATCCTCATCCAACTCGCCGGAATCAAAAATGTTTTTAAGATGCTTGCTGACTGCCGGCACCTTTACATTGAACAGCCCGGCCAGCGACTTCTGGGTCAGCCAAAAATTTTCGTCATGAAACAGGACGCCGACTTTCTTGTCGCCGTCTGAGGTTTTGTATAGGATAATTTCGTTGGTTTTCTTCACATTCCGGCCTCCAGGGGGAATTTTTCGGTATCCGGGACGACTTGTCCATCTTTTAAATACGTAAAAGCACAACGGACTCTTTCTTGCACCAAAATAATGGAAATGCCTAATTGAAATCTGTATTGTTGGTTGTGCGAGCCCTCTGTGTCAACGTGGATGAGACACGCCCTAAAATTTAATGTAGGGCGGGTAAGGTTTTGAGCCATGAGGAAGGTAACCCAAATTGCATAGAAAAGGCCCATGGCTGAGGAAATGAGCCGCGAGCTCTGTGGGTGATCCTGTCGCTCCAGCGTTCCGGAGCGCAAAACATGGCATTTTTTCGCATATCCAGACAGCCGGGCTAATGGGGCCATGATGCGGATCAGCCCCCTGGGCATCTTCGGAGCCAACCACCCATTGGAGACAGTGGGCGACTGGGCCAGGCAAGACGCCGCGCTGACGCATCCCAACCCGGTCTGCCTGCAGGCCAACGCGCTTTTCACCATGGCGATTGCTCATGCGGTTGCATCCGGCTGCGAGGCCGGCAGGCTCTACCAGAATATCAGAGAGTGGGCCGTCGATTTGGCCGTCGACCGGGCTCTCATGGACGCCGTTCTTGGAGCCGCCGAAGCACCGCCGGCTGACTATGTCCGGCAGCAGGGCTGGGTCTTGATCGCGTTTCGCAATGCCCTGTGGCAACTGCTCCATGCCCTGAGCTTTGAAGGAGGCGTCGTCGACACGGTCATGAGGGGTGGAGATACCGATACGAACGCAGCCATTTGCGGGGCGCTCTTGGGCGCTGTGGGCGGCCTTGACGCCATACCCGCCCGATGGGTCGACCGGGTCCTGAACTGCCGGCCCAAGGCCGGGCAACCTGGTGTCCACCGCCCGCGACCAGCGTGCATTTGGCCGGTGGATGCGCTGGAACTGGCTGAAGGGTTGATCCGGGG
>NZ_AULM01000093.1 GCF_000422285.1 Desulfatiglans anilini DSM 4660 | reverse complement strand
GACGACAATCTCCCTCCCCGTTTCCACCAGGAAGCCCTTCCCGAGGAGGGCAAAGGGATCACCGAGGCTCAAATGGCCACGATGCTGGCCGAGTACTACCGAGTGCGCGGCTGGAATGAAGCCGGCGAACCTCCGCCGTAATAGCCAATGGCAAAAGGCCGGCTCGCCACCCACCCTACGTGATGTTTTCCGCCCTGTAGTGAATGTTTGCAGGTGAGTGGGACCTTCTTCTTGGTGGTCTTTTTGTCTATGGATACCCCAACTTCCCGAGGGCTCGTAAAGGAAAGCCTTCGGCGGGATCCGCCTGACGGCCCGCCATCGCCCATCGCCGCAGATCATCGCCGACACGCTGACTTCGAGAAGAGCTTCGGGGATGCCGGCCGGTATCCGAAAACAAGGGAAACGCTTTCCAGCTGGTAATCTGGCCTGAAGCTGTAGGATCTTGATGCGCGGATTACGCTCGAAAACAGATCCAAAATGGACGCATCGGACAGTTTGGTTGATGGTTGCCCTCGCCGTGGATGACAACCATAACACTTATAAGTCTAACCTTTTTAGATAGCTCGAAAAGACAAATTAAAAAGAGAAAGAAGCAGATCCAGAAAGAAAAGACAGGGCTTACAGAGCGAGAAAAAGAAGGAACATACAATCCAGGTTTTTTAGCCGCCAAGCTTGGTCACTTTTCTACCGGCCATACTTGTCCATTTTTTGACCGGCGCTAACACGAGGTATTGGATCATAGTTTTACTTCTTCTGGCCATGGTTCTTTTCGGCATCTACCCCACAGGTGGTTAATATAGCTTAGGCTATACTCATTCTGCAATCGGTGAATCCAATATGCCCCCGATTTCGTGATGCGGTAGGTGTCGTTCGTGCGATTGACCAGCCCCATCGGTATCAGAGGGCGCAACAAATGTCCAAACTCGGCATCCAGGCAGGCATTTGAGCCAAAAACTCTACGAAATTCTTCACTAGACGCTTCCAGTTCATAGATGCGCCAATAAAGCCAATACGCCATCTCAAGTCGACGCTGTATCGGCATAGATACCGCAACGGGTCGCGCTGATGGCAGTTTGGTTGCGTAGGCCTTGACATCGAAAGTATTGACGTAAAAATCTGCGCCTGTCATGGAGGCCGCGCTTGGCCCAAAACCAATAAAGTGATGGCGGGTGATTGAACTGAACTTCCCTTTCCAGGGTTTAACCCAGCTCCACACAGTACACTGCTGCAATCCATTCTCTTCGCAATGCTTGTCGGTGAATTCCAACATAGATTTGACGCGGCAATGAGATGGATGTTCCACTTGCTGAAGGCTATTACTCTTGCCCAGATCAGAGTATGGAAATGAGAACATCGGGTAAGTGCTCAGCTGATCGACACCAAGTCCCACAACCGTCTTAACATCGTGCTCCCATTCCGGAAGGGTCTGGCCGGGAAGGGCAAACATCAAGTCGACGTTGACTGATTTAAATCCCATCCTCATGGATCGTTTCACCGCCTCAAGCGCTACGCGGGCATCATGACTTCTCTTGATGCGCTTCAGCACGACATCAGAGGTGGACTCAACCCCAATGGAGAGCATAGTAACGCCTATATCCTTCAGCGCGGAAAGACAGTCCACTTCCATACTTCCGGGGTGCAGCTCAACACAGATATCTCCGATTTTTTGAAACCGCTCTTGCAGGTAGCACACAATGGAAACAAGTCCACGCCAGTTTACGGTCGGCGTTCCCCCGCCTATGTAAAGTGAGCAAAACGCCTGCCCATCTAAGTACGGACCATATAAATCGATCTCCTCTTTAACAGCCCTCTCGTATGCCATGAAGAGACCTTCGTCATATTTAATACGATTGTATGGGCAATATGGACAGGGGTTCTTGCAGAAGGGGACATGGAGGTAAAGTCCGGGCACCGTAAGCCGTCCCGGCCATTTCGGTAACCGTCTCGACATCCTAAGTCGGCCCGCCTCTCCGGTAACCATCCATTGTAAAAGTGGCTTCCATATGCTTTTGCCAGTGATCACATTCTTCCTGTATCGAACCGAATGCTCAGGTGCGCAAGGTACAAGCGTCGCCTGCAGTGTCTAGTTCTCTGTAGATATCACGGATTTTTATCTCAATCCAGCTCTGATTCCATATATTCCTTTTTTAGAACAAAGTAGAAACCTCCATCCTAAGGGTGGGCGTTTCTACTTTGTTCTAAAGTTTAATTCCACGGCTAATCTGTAACGTAGTGCTTTTGCATATATAAATGCTATATCTAAATACAGTTCGCCAAAAAAGTGTGTAATAAT
Organism: Desulfatiglans anilini DSM 4660; assembly: GCF_000422285.1. NCBI lineage: Bacteria > Pseudomonadati > Thermodesulfobacteriota > Desulfobacteria > Desulfatiglandales > Desulfatiglandaceae > Desulfatiglans > Desulfatiglans anilini. Next base: position 80 of record NZ_AULM01000093.1, on the reverse strand, counting down.
CTTATAACGGAATTTCATTATAAAATTCAACGGTAGTTCAATACCTCTATGTGTTTTTTCCTAGAACAGCAAATTGTCCA
>NZ_AULM01000092.1 GCF_000422285.1 Desulfatiglans anilini DSM 4660 | reverse complement strand
CCCAGCGTGTTAAGCACGCCTGCCGGAAGGACACGAAAGTTTGGACGAAATTCAATTCCAGCTACTTACAGACCTCCACCGGCCCGCGACACGGCAAGGGCCAGGGGGGGAAACTGAAACAAGACAGGCAATGAGGTTGGCCGGACTCGACCGGTCGCGCCGTTTGAAGATTGCGGATATTGGCTGCGGCACGGGCGCTTCGACCATCCTTCTCGCCAAGGAACTGGACGCTGAAATTACTGCCGTGGACTTCCTGCCGGAGTTTCTGGACGAGCTTCAAACCCGAGCGAGGGACCATGGGGTGGCGGAGAGGATCACCACCTTGAGCTGTTCCATGGATGCACTGCCTTTTTCTGACGGGGAGTTCGACGTCATCTGGTCAGAGGGAGCGGTCTACAACATGGGCTTTGAGGCCGGTGTGGCGGCTTGGAACCGGTTCCTGAAACCGGGGGGAAAGCTCATTGTCTCCGAAATCACGTGGCTCAGTGCCACGAGGCCGCCTGAGCTTCAGTCCCACTGGGATGGAGAGTACCCCGAGATTGATGTCGCCTCGGCAAAGATCGGAATCCTCGAGCAGCATGGCTACTGCCCTGAGGCTTACTTTTATCTGCCCACACATTGTTGGACCGAAAATTACTATCGGCCCATGCAGAGCCGCTTTGATGCGTTCCTTGAGCGACATAGCCAGAGCGACCAGGCAAAGGGCATCGTCGAAGCTGAAAAACACGAAATAGCCCTTTATGAAAAATACCGCGACTATTACAGCTATGGTGTCTACATAGCCAGAAAGATCTGAATTGGATGAACGTTTACAGCCAAGAGTACCGCCAACGCGGGTTTGCCATTACCGACTATCTGGCAAAACTGACAAAGGGCAACCGTAATGGGGGCGCAGCATTCAGTGAAACAGGCGGTACGAGGGCTTGGCAATAGTGGATTCTCATGGGCAGGGATGCAAAAACAATCAGCCGGCTGGAACTTTACAAGCGAGTGTGGGAGACGCCCGTGACCAGGCTGGCCAAAGAGTACGGCCTGTCCGATGTCGGCTTTGCCAAGATCTGCAAAAAATACAATATTCCAAGACCCCCGCGGGGTTACTGGGCCCAAAAAGCCGCTGGACAGCGAATGATCAAAGAACCACTGCCCAGGCGCTCTTCGGATGAAATGATTGAAATCAGTCCCAATCTCGCGAATCAATTCAATCCCACTGAAAATCCAAAATTGTTCAAACAGCTTGAACGCGAACATAATTTTCCGCCAATCGTGGTTGCGAAAGCGTTGAGAAATCCGCACCCTTTTGTCGCCCGATCCGCTGAACTCCTGGAATTGTGTGAACCCACTGATGTCGGGATTCTTGAATCTGCGAACAAGAATTGTTTGGACATACGGGTGTCCAAAACCAGCCTTCGCCGGGCCCTCCGGATCATGGATGCGCTTATCAAAGGGTTGTTGGAGCGTGGATTCGAAGTTTATCAGGAGAAAGATTCGTTCGAGGTCATGATAGACGGCGAACGCCTTGGATTCGGAATCAGTGAGGATGTTGTCAGCAAGAAAACACAGCCCAAGGACACGGACCTGGATGGGTATTACCAATTTGGCCACAGCCGTTTCGACTACGTGCGAGTCCCTTCGGGTAAGCTCTGCCTGACCATTCATGACCGCAGCTATTTTTACAGCGACAATTTCCGGAAAAACTGGCGTGACACGAAACGCAAACAGCTTGAAGACAGTCTGGATGCCTTTGTGATCGGACTCATCAAACGAGCCGCGAAGAAAAAGGAATACCGGCAACAAAAGGAGGAAGAGGAACGGAAGCGACAAGAGATGGCACGCCTGAGAGAGGAGGAGCGGCAACGCCAGGCTGAGCTGAATCGCAAGATTCAAGAAGAGCGCACGCGTGTCTCGAACTTGATCACCGATGCCGAGAATCATCAAAAAAGCATGCAGATCCGTGATTTTGTCGCCGCGGTCGAGAAGGAACATCGAAATGGCAATCCGGTGTACGTCAATGCTGATGAATACGAGAGCTGGGCTACGTGGGCACGGGATCAGGCGGATCGCCTGGACCCCCTTGCTGACAGTCCACCGTCCATCCTCGACCACGCCGTCGAGACGGATGATGAACAACCCGGTCATAGTGAAGACAATCCGTATTTTAAAAGATGGTGATCCGTTCGGACAAAAAGGCTAACGATTACGACGAAATCAAACCGCTGATTAATCTGTGCAAAGCCGGCCGACTGTTTGATGTGCAGAACTGGATCGCAGACGGAAAACCAATCAACCCGCCGCCCCCGTGTTGGTTGGCAGAATATGCTGTCGGGAAGGGGCCGTATTTTTCACAAACGCTTGACTAGAGGGGGTCGGATGTCGAATTATTCTGGCTTT
>NZ_AULM01000091.1 GCF_000422285.1 Desulfatiglans anilini DSM 4660 | reverse complement strand
GCCGATACCCCGGCCTCGAAGCCCATGTTGTAGACGGCCCCTTCGGACCAGATCACGTCGAACTCACCTTCCTCGAACGGCAGGGCATCCATGGAACCTTTCAGCGTGGTGATCCTGTCCGCAACTCCATCCTGCTGCCGGACATAGTCAGCCGGCGAGGGCTGTGCGTCTTCTTTCCCCTCCATCTCGCTACAGATATGTGCGCGCTGCCGAATCCGAAACCGGCTTCACCTGCGTCCTCGCCCTCTCAGACGCAGGTACTCCGAACACGCCATCGGTTCACTTCGCGTTCTCATACATCCTCTTTTAAGGTTCACGGCCCTTGTTGCCCCTTTGGTGCCCAAATACCCCATCTGCCTCAATGTCGGGTTTCTTTCGAAAAACAAGCGGGTAGCCCGACCCGTTGTCCCAATCTTGAGGCCTTTGATGCGTTTATGATGCCTTTCATCTTATGATTCCTTAAAGTCCTTTGTGATGCGTTTCTTTGAAAGAAGGTAATGGGTGCCTTTACCGGTTGTCCCTATTTTCTTCAAAATTCCTCTCTTAGATAATTCGTCCAGATCTCGGCTGGCTGTCGGTCGTGAAGCTCCGGTCAACTTTTGATATTCAGAATTGGAAATACGCCCCATTTTTTTTACATAAGACACTGTCAGCAATTGCCTCTCGTTTAATTGGAACCTTGCCAAAACCTCATCCGTCAACCAGTCCCGCCAGACAGTCACGACAAAATATGGGCCGCGTTGCTCGAAATCAGGCCCGGGAAGTCCAGCCTTTCGGCAGTCGGCGATCATATCGGTGGTGCCGGTTCCGGCTTTTTCCACATACTTGATCCGGTACAACGGTTCGGCGATCAAAGGATTGCGAGGCAGCGGTCCATGGGGCTCGCGGAGCAACTCCGGGGTGAGCCCAGGCGGCAACTCACCGGGATTCCATACCTCCATTCGATCAGAAAAGACAAACACCTGCACAAAACCGTTGTTCCTGTAATCCCTGTGGGCAACCGCATTGACGATCGCCTCCAAGATCACCGGACGGGGAATCTCGAAGGTAACGGGAGCCTGAACGCTTTCGGCACGGGTGCCGACACGGCGATCGATTTTGCCTAAGACAAACTCGACCGCCTCATCGATGACTTCGATCAGCCTACCCTCATAGGGCTGCTGAGATGCGATGGGCTTTTGCTTTACCGTACCGTGGAAATGGAAGCAATGGACCTGCACGTTGTTGAAATACCTTCTTGGCTCTTTTCCGAAAAGGAGCATGGCGGCATTCGTGGGCCTGCCATCACGTAACAGATTGAAGTTCTGAAGGACCGCTTTTGGAGCCCGGGACCCTTTCAGTTTCAATCGCCCGGCGGCCTCCGAGGTTTCGATGAAGTCGGCGACGGCTTTGTTGTCAATATCCCGGAGTGTTGCACCCTCACAGATACTTCCATCAAAGGGCGTTGATCGGATGGCGCTGCGCTGCTCGAGGCTCTCAACAAGGCTGGAGTAGACTTCACGAATCAAGCCTGGCGTATCTGAAAAGCGGCGTCTCGTAACTTGCTTTCCTGCTTTGCGCACCAACGCGGCCATCTCAGGGCTGCGCTTGCTGTCATCATCGCCCTTGATAAAGACCAGCCGTTCCCTATGTGTTTTGGTAGCCTCATCAAATTCCAGCTCTGTTGCCGACTTGCCTGCCTCATTTTTCGGTCCGTATTCGTTTCCGAGAATGGCAATGAAGATATCGCATTGGCGAACCTCGCCCAAATAAATATCGTCAGGCTTGCGGTCTCCTGCGGGGATATCTTCGAAAAGGAACACTTTCAAAATGAACCGCCTGAGCAGAGGATCATTGGTGAGGAAATCCTTTATCCCGCGTCGCTCCTCCGCGAGTTCCTTTTGCACGCTGCTGATGAAAACGCTGTACCGATGCTTGTCCGGTCTCTTCATTCTGTATCCTTGGTTAGGTCTGAACGGCTATCATCGAATTCATCCGAATCCTTTATATCCATCCCTGCCGCGAGCTTCAGGCCATCGCTGGCTTCCTGCCCACTGGCAATCTGGGCCATGGTGTCGGATTTGCGGATCCTGAGGTCCCGGTTTCGGATGTGGGTCTCGATGGCCTTCAGTCTTTCCCGCCTGAATTTGAGGGACCGGGGGGATGGCCATGAGGTCGCAGGTTCGAGGCGATGTGCCGGTCGATTTCATCTGGGGTGGTCAGGACCTTTTACGATCCCCCTTGTAGGAAGTACCATCGCAATTTCCCCAACTCCCGGGATTTCGACTGCGCTCCCCCTGGAGGGAAGCGGTAACAGGCAAAGACGCCGGGCACGCCGGCTGTGGCAGGTCGGGCGGAAAAAACGCGCCAGGGGAAACCATGAAGAAAACGCTCCAGGTCCGCGTCATCCTCCCCTTCAATCCGGGCTGAGGGGCAATCCTCCCTCCGGTCGCGTCATGCCCTACATCTTCTTGGCCACATAGACGCCGTAGCCGTAATAGTCGCGG
>NZ_AULM01000090.1 GCF_000422285.1 Desulfatiglans anilini DSM 4660 | reverse complement strand
AGGCTATACCCAGAAACCTCGATCACCTTCCCGACTCCACCTTGCGCTTCACCTCCGCCCTAAACGCCCGCAATTCCTAATTTGGACAAGAGTGAGATAGCATTGCTTACTTCGTTAATCTCAAAAATTAATTCCGGAATTCGATTTCCTGCAGTCCAATTGACTACCCATATATGCAGTTTATTTTTCGAAATCAGTGGTTGAGACTGAGCGTATTTCACATACACGCAGACAGGGTAACCTTCGCTTGTGACAATCTTTTTGAAGCTTGAGATAAAACCGGACTGTCCTGGAAAATCCGGCGGCGACACTGGTTTATCGGGCCCACACTGTTCGTATCCGCGATTTAACAGAATATCGGAAATATGCAAGGCTAAATAGCCGGATTTATCGATTTCTGAAGCATCGATATCAACCTTATAAGTATATTGGCCGTCGCCCATGATGAATGTTGAACATCCTTTGATACATATTATGATTAGCAGGTATGTAAGAAACTTATTGAATATAAATTGCATGTATTTATTTCTATTGACGATATCACTATATTTGATTTTTTAGCCTTTTCTATGACTGCATATTAGACAGTCTTACATACTTATACATTATAACATTCTTTTTTTCTATTTTAGTAATAAGAAAGCTGTATATTCAATGTCATTGACTTAAGCTATGGGCTTCTAGGCCATAGCTTAAGTCAATGACATTGCCCAGGTAATAGAGATCGGATCCGAAGGTCACAGCCTGAAAACGGCATGACAAATACTAAAATACAAATTACAGCCTTAAATGGTGCAATAATATGCATATGATAACCATTTTCGGACGCCGACAGGCTACCAGACTAAAGCAATCCTCATTATATGATAGGTAGGCCAGTCCTTTTTGCTTTGAGTTCTACCATGCCAGGAAATCGCTTTGAAAGTTCTATATAAATGTGTGTGGCAATTTTATCTATTTCAGTTTTGACAAATGTGTCTTGGCCATTGCAATCATTCGCGACTGAAATCCAGGTTTGATTAACTTGATCCGATGCCTCAGCACACGCTGAATTGTAGTAATTATAGCATATTTGCAGTAGAACATATTGTGTATCATTTGGTGATTTTTCAGGAATTATATATTTTATATAAGTTCTACATTTGGTTACTTCATCATCAGATTGCATATTAAATTTTTTAAATTCATAATAGCGTGTAAAGTTATCAAAAATGTTATCTATTAATTCATAATTATTTGATTTTATAAAGATATCTATTGCATATCCTGGCATATGAGAATAAAAAAATTTATTGCATGATGTAATAGATATAAATATAAAAGATGCAATAACGAAAAAATCTAGATAATATATTCGTCTAGAATGAAGGGACATCTATCCACCACCTTTCAAACAAATTATATCTGTGTGTACTATTCCAAAATCCAATCCCATTCGCAAAACCGATTGAGCCACTGATCCCTTGAGAAAAAATGTGGCAAGGTACATATGTCGGTGATAGAATTATTTGTTGTGGAAAATGTGCTCTCTCGTGAGATTCGATAGAGAGATTGCTTTGCTTATGGTTAACTAGATTTTGCCGTTGTAGTATTTGACGGTCTCCAATTATGATGCCACCTGTTGTAAACGGCCGCTGACTGTCTGCAAAATAAAAGAATGCGCCTTTTTTGAATTCTGGTGGTTTTCCAGACAGGGCATAACCAAATGCATGTCCAATAAGCATGTTGCCTGCTTCACCAGCCGCCCAGCCAAGGGCTCCCATGCCCATGCCGTGGAGGACGTCTCCGCCGGTCATTCCGGAGTAAGCGGCCCCGAAGGCAGCGCCGGTCAGAGTGCTGTTCAAGAACCGATTCGCTATCGTCCCGGCCGGACCTTGGCCGAACGGCTTGAAGTCTGGACAGGGGAAGACATAGGAGGCGGCGGCTAACAGGCCCCCTGAGAACGCTCCGAGAGCGAGATCAGTGCCGCTGACAGCGGCACTGATTGCCCCGGCTGACGCCCCCGCGCCTGCATAGAGCGCCGCTGCGACGATGCCCGTCAGTTCGAGGCTGGTGACGATACTTCCCGCACCTCCGAGGAATCCCCCTGTAACTGCTCCGGTCAGGGCGCCGAGGCCGATGTCCCCGCCGGTAATGGCAGAGGTCGCCACCCCGAGGGTTGCTCCGATGATGGCCCCGATCAGGGGCTCGATCAGGAGATGTCCAGAGGGATCGGTGTACCGCAGGGGATTGTTCGCGCAATAGCTATACCGGTTGAGCAACTGGGGATCCATTGGATCGGGCACGATGAAATCCGGGGAGATGAAGCGTGCGATGAGGGGATCATAGAGGCGGGCGTTGTAGTTGTAGAGGCCGGTTTCGATGTCGTGCTCCTGGCCGGTGTAGCGGTGGTCGGCGATCTGGCTTCGGGATGGTTTGCGTTCTGCACCGAAAGGCGCATAGTCGGCCCGCTCGACCACCTGGCCGTTGGCATTGGTGAGGGCCGTGGTGCCGCCCAGATGGTCCTGGTGAAAGAAGAGGAG
>NZ_AULM01000089.1 GCF_000422285.1 Desulfatiglans anilini DSM 4660 | reverse complement strand
ACCGATCGGATCTGATTCAGTTCTTTCGATCCGATTTGTCTGCCGCGAATGATGAGATCCGTACCCATGGTCTTGCCTCCTTCCTGACAGGAAGGAGGCAAGACCAATCTTGGAACGCAAGGGTTTTTTTAGAAACGCGTAATGCTCCCATCGCGTGAAGCAAATACCTATTCTCGACGAAACCCTTGTTCTGGAAGTAAAGATCGCATACGTACAAAATCAACCTCTGTCTCCTGCGGCCAATGCATTTCTTAATATCTGCATGGGTTCAACAGATTGAAATAATTTAAATAATTAATTTTTCTTCTGCCTCTGACTTCCGGGTTTTTATCCCCCCGCCGCAGGTTCTTTTGTCTCCGACCTACCTAAAAAAGCAAACAGATTTTTCTCTTGACAAAATTTTCCCAGCTGGTTAACGTATGTTCGTTCTTAAGCTATATTGTATTCAATTTATAGCTAATTTCCCTTTGGAAATGAAATTTCCCCGTAGAGTCCAGTTTCTTATCCTAAAATGAGGATTTTTGAACAATATCAAAGGAATAAAGCATTTGCTCGGAGGCTAGTTGCAAGTCGCTACACAAGCAAACGTGAAAATTGACACCGAGATTGGCAAAAATTAGCATTTCCGGATGGAAATTAGCTAACCACTCCCCTATTTGAAACCCTTGCTTTTTAATTATTTTCATTAATTGTACTTTTATATTTTGTCATGAGGGTTTTTCGATTCTCTTCTTCAACTTAGATATTTGCAGATTATATCGACATTGTTCTGATATCTATCTCTATAAAAATTAAATTTTTTCAATTTATTTCAAAATTTTAATATGGCAAATTTTAGATAGGTAATTTATCAAAGAATTTGATACAATAGCAAACGCTTTTATTAATGCATAAGATTCTCATTCTGTGTAAGTTTTTGTTCGAAGCGCATTATTATGTAAGGGGTATAAAATGAGATACGCTGAAACAGGTTTTGATCTGGAGATTGATCTTAATATCGGAGATATCGAGCGGGTGGAAACTGATCCGGTTGATACTGAGCTATATCTTGGTGGATTGGGTACCAACGCCAAACTTATTTGGGACAGGGTTCCCCCCGAGATTGACGCCTTCTCTCCCGATAATCTACTCATTTTCAGTGCGGGTCTCTTATGTGGTACACCGGCTACTGGCTGCAACAGAACTATTATTTCGACACTTTCCCCTCAGACAAGGCTGATGGCATTCTCTATGATGGGGGGATTTTGGGCACCGGAATTGAAATATGCTGGGTATGATAGGGTGATCTTAAGAGGCAAATCCCCTCAGCTTATATATATATATATTAATAATGATAGCGTTGAAATACGTGATGCTCGGCATCTCAGTGGTAGAGGGGCTATTGAAACCGGAGAACTTATCCGCGAAGAACTTAAGGAACCTAATGTCCAGGTTGCAGCTATTGGTCTAGCTGGCGAAAACAGGGTCTATTTTGCTTCTATCGAGCAGGGAAGATCCAGTGCAAGTAGAGCGGGTGTTGGGGCTGTTATGGGCGACAAAGGGGTGAAAGCCATTGCTGTCCGTGGAACCAAAGACACTCATATTGCCCGGCCAACCGAATTCATGCAACTTTGTGATGACGTTTTGAAATATATTCAGTTTCGAAATGAGAATCCAGTCAAATGGGTCCCTCCTATTCTACAGGGGATTGGAACTGCGCCCGAGTTGGCAGTCCATGACGAGCAATGGCACACAACCAATTTCGCTTGGGGCAACGCCCGCCTCCGCAGAAAGGACTTCTGGACCGAAGAAGTCGCTAACGCCTGGAGAGAAACCATGGAAAGTATGCGAAAGCGCTTGGTCAGTTGTTACAACTGCCCTATGAGATGCGGAGGAACTATCCAGCCACCCGGCCTTCCGACCTACATGATGAAATGTTATTCCAAACTGACCTATACCATGGCATCCATGACAGACCTGGATTATGGTTTCCGAATTGCTCAACGGGCTACGGAATATGGAGTAGACGCCTTTTCCGCTCCCCAGGCTATGGCTCTTGCCGTTGAGCTCCACGAAGCCGGTATTCTGACGGACCAGGAAATGGCGGGAATGCCATCGGATAACAGGGAAAAATTTTTGTGGCTGCTCGACAGGATCGTTCGCCGGGAAGGGATAGGCGACGTTTTGGCCAACGGGACTTACTGGGCGGCCCAGCAGATCGGCAAGGGAGCGGAGGCCTACGCCCACAACAACATCAAGAAGCACGAGCAATTGCCGCTCAAGCTCGGCATGTTGAACCCGATCTACTTCCTCATGTATTCCACCGGAGAGAAGATCAACATCACCCAGATCGAAGGGCAGTTCCCGCAGGCACCATTCCCGACAAGGGAAAACCGGGAGGAGTTCGTCAAGGACTGGTTCCAGGTCCCGGACGAGAAGTTCAAACAGTACTTCCTGGACTGGGAGCTGCGGGGAGAGAACTCGATGCCTTTCTATCCGACGGTCGAGATGTGCTGCGACATCGTGGACTGGCAGGAGAGGATGCATTACATCGACGACGCCCTCGGGATGTGCGCCGGGTTGTCCTCGTTTGTTTTGAAGCCTCCCTATCACATCCACAATTA
>NZ_AULM01000088.1 GCF_000422285.1 Desulfatiglans anilini DSM 4660 | reverse complement strand
ATGCTCAAGCTCCGGTGCGCGCTGGTCAATGGTACCTTCGAACACCTCTTCGACAATCATAAGACAAGGGAAAAGGCTAAACGTCTTTCTAGAAAGGCGTAATGCACCCAACGTAACGGACCATACGTGGTCCTTTTTGGAGTTTTTGATGCATTGAGTTATTTGTAATGATATCGTGATACTACCCAAAATCTCTTAATACTGCTTATTTGAAAAATGCCACAATTGCTAGATATCATCATCGTTAACTGGAATGCTGGAAAGCAATTGAGAAATTGTGTTTTATCGGTCCAGAAATTTGCTTCAGGTTCTGTTGGCCGTATTATTATTGTGGATAACGGATCCACTGACGGTTCCTTGGATGAGGTGGAAAGTTTAGCTGGAGTTGACTTCATCCGAACTGGAAAGAACCTAGGATTTGCTGCGGCATGTAACATTGGTACCGCGAAAAGCTCTTCTCCATACGTCCTTTTTCTTAATCCAGACAGTCGAGTGTATGCAAAATCTCTATCGGTACCGTTGCAGTTTCTGGAGCGTGCTGAAAATGCCAAAGTAGGGATTTGCGGAATTCAGCTTGTTGGTCAGTCTGGTAAGGTTAGCCGCACGTGTGCGCGCTTTCCGACTTTTGGCCGCCTCATTGTTTCGTCCTTAGGCCTATCTAGGCTGCCAACATTTTTAGGATCAGGGATACACATGAATGATTGGGACCATGCCCATACGCGCCGCGTTGATCACGTAATAGGAGCATTCTATATGATCCGCCAGGAAGTGCTACGAGCTTGTGACGGATTTGACGAACGATTTTTTATGTACTTTGAAGACCTTGATTTGTCGCGTCGCGCAAGACTAGCAGGTTGGGACAGCTGGTATTTGACTGAAGCGCAGGCCTTCCACGCTGGCGGTGGTACATCTCGGCAAGTAAAAACGGATCGCCTGTTTTACTCGCTACGCAGCCGTCTGCTCTATGCTCTCAAACATTTCTCTATGTTTCAAGCCTGGTTTCTAATTGTCATTACTGCGACTGTCGAGCCTTTCACACGTACTTTTTACTGCCTAGCGCTGCTTGACATAGCTGGGGTGCGCAACACATGGTCTGCATTTAAAATGCTATGGCAGGGAATGAGACGTATCATTACCGCTAACGCGCCCTTTCATTCATGAAAATTCTTCTTTTATCGCGTTATGGCCCACTTGGCGCTAGCTCGAGAATCCGTTCTTTTCAATATTTGCCTTATCTTACAGCGCATGGAATGTCTGTTCATGTATCACCCTTATTCTCCGATGCCTATTTGCAGGCGCTTTATTCAGCCAGTCCAACCTTACAAGACGCCTTGTATGGTTATGCCAACCGAGTCCGCGTAGTGTTGAGTGCGCATCGTTTTGATGTGACAATCATTGAAAAAGAGATTTTTCCCTTTTTGCCTGCCTGGACAGAGCGATTATTCCATGCCACTAATGTGCCATATTTGGCGGATTACGATGATGCAATTTTCCATCGATACGATCAACATCCACATGCTTTTGTGCGTCGGTTTCTTCGTAACAAAATTGACGTAGTAATGCTAAATGCCTCTATGGTAATAGCAGGGAACGAATACCTGGCTGAACGGGCACGGAAAGCTGGCGCCGCCAGGGTTATGGTTATTCCCACAGTAGTAGACACTGATCGTTATTATCCCCGAAACGATCCAACAGGTAGAACACCAGTGGTTGGATGGATAGGAACACCTAAAACTAGCCGATATCTTAAACGGTTGCTGCCTGTCTTCAAGGCATTGAAACGCGAAACGCCAGTCCGATTCATCGCTGTTGGCGCGCTGCCAGAGGATTTCACCGGAACGCCAGTGGAAACTTGGCCTTGGTCTCTGCAAACAGAAGTATCTTCGATCCAAAAATTTGATATCGGCATTATGCCTATAGATAATACCCCTTGGGAACGCGGAAAGTGTGGTTATAAGCTTATCCAATACATGGCATGCGGGCTCCCAGTAGTTGCTTCACCTGTAGGTGTTAACTGTGAAATTGTCTCTAAAGAAAGCGGTTTCCTAGCTGAAACCGATGAAGAATGGCATCTGACTTTGAAAGAACTACTTAAGTGCAGCGCAGAAGAAAGACAAACAATGGGGGCTTTAGGACGCAAGATTGTTGATGAGTGGTATTCACTTCGTATCCAGGGTCCGCGCTTTGTAGAAGCATTAAGAAAGGTCATACACTGATTTATGGTATTGGATTACAGGGGATGCTTTTTTTGCTAAGGCGCAGCTAAATTTTAATAGAGTATTTCTCCATGAGGAACCAGCATTTTAGCAGAGCCCCTGCATCAAATTCGCAGCCGCTAGATCACCGACGAAGGTAGGCGATCACGCGGACTGGATTAGACGGCGTGATCGCGCACGATTTATGAATTTTAACGGTTAGATATACTTTTTTTATTATACCTACTTTTTTTAAATTGATGTAAATTGGCGCTATGATTTGTTAAGCTTTTTAAGCTGTTTTGTTTAGAACAGATAGTTCATGGTGTGTATTTACACCATTTGATGCATAGGTGATTGAGGAAATGTTGTCTCTTTTACTCGAGTTTACAAATAAGAAACTGGAAAAAGAAGCAAGTCTTTGTTATCGCATTAAAAAATAGCTACTGCTTCTGTAGGACCCTACCGTCCTCGATCACGAAGCCGAGAGCATCCAGAACAGCTATTTGCTGAGATGTGGGCTCTTCCAACCTCCGTCCGGGTTTCTTCGCGCCGGGAAGCCAGAAGAGGGCCGTCCGCAAATCACGGAGATGGCG
>NZ_AULM01000087.1 GCF_000422285.1 Desulfatiglans anilini DSM 4660 | reverse complement strand
TGGCAGGTCGCTGTAATAGTTGATGCCCAGTCCGATCAATGCAAGACCCGAGTGCGAGGTGTAGAAATCTTTTTTGGACCGCTCAACGATAAATCGTTTCACGTTTCACCTCCCAAGTGATCTTTTGACAGGTGGAATCGTAGCACAGTTGATGAATAAAATCAATATATGATATTGCTGCGTGCACTAATTTTATAAGTACTTCGCTCACGGATTCAGGGAAAAGATCATCAAAGATGCCACTTATCACCTCATAATCCTCGGCATGCGGATGATTAACACCGGAATCAAGGGTAAGACCGTATCAAAGAACGGAACCTGACCGACTCGGACTACGACGTGCTCCTGCGGCTTGCCGAGACAGCACGAAACATTTTCAATTACAGAACCGAGCTTTCCCGCCTAGGGAAAAAAGGCCTAAGCCTATACACCGGCGCTGCGGTCGCGGTAGGGACCATACTTTCGGATGCCCCCCCGCACAGAGCCCAGCGTTCGGAACTACCGCACTGGGCTCCTACCTCGGGTGCCTGGTGTCAAAGCGCACGTTTGGATGTGGATGCATGAATATGGGTACTGGAATCCAGCGTTTTGCTATGGGGCTAAAGGTTTCCCAACTCAGGCGCCGCGGTCAGAAGCGGCGCATGAGCGTCGCCAGCCAATAGCACGTCACCTCCCGCCGGAACACATTGTGAGTCCAACCCAGTTGCCGCGCATTGCGTGATACTGGTAGTACCCCAGCATATCTCTTTGCAGCCATTGGCCAACCTCTGGAATCGGATCGTGCATTCGCCTGCGCAGAGTCGTCTTCACCTTGCCTAATGTCCCACGAAGCCGCTTCTTTGGCCCTTTTCGCTGCAGATGATACCACTTGCCCATCCGGGTTTTCGTACAAAAATGTGTGAACCCGAGAAAGTCAACCATGGATAGGACGCCGCAGAGGATCCTTCCAAAGCACCAACTGTGCAGGCAACCCCCATACCGAGAAGTCTTACGAGCGGGAACCTACGAAATTTTCAGGATAATAGCGGCTCCAGTATCTCCGGCAGCGCAACCTGCAGCAAGCAAATATCCACCGCCCAACATAACCACCTCTTCAATGCCTTCGATGATAAGCCGTCCGACCGTTGGGGCTACCGGATGTCCGAATATCATGGAACACCCATAATTATTAAAATTGTTCACATCAATATTCAACAGATTCGCCATATAAAGATCATTGACTGCAAACGGGTTGTGCGTTTTGATCGCTTTAATGTCGTGGATCCCGATATTTGCCATCTTAAGTGCCATTTTTACTGCTGGCACTACCGCCATGGCCATATAGCCCTTTTTTGCCCTGGCGTATCCATAGGAAATCATTTGTATATCAATCTTGGAATCGTCACTCAGTTCCCTAGCCTTTTCATGGGTTGTCACATTAATGAGCACATTTCCGTCGGCCGGGTGGGTTTGCGATCCGAAAGTATGGATCCCATCTGAAAAAACTGTAGCGAGATTCGCCAAACCCTCCTTCGTTGTCGGCATAACTCCTTCATCGGCTTCAACCATGAGACTCTTTTTCTTGGATATTTTGACCTCCACTGGGAACATGTATCGCTTTTGGAAAGCCCTGTCGTCTGCTAACGAATCCATATATTGCTCATATCGTCTTAACGTCAAGCCATCGCATTCTTCCCGTGTAAAGCCGCATTCCTTGCCCACGTTTTCCGCTGTTTGAATCATTGCATTTTTTGCCCAAGGGTCGTGATCGAACGCATCCATCAAAAAATCTTCGGATATGGGACGTCCCCCCGGCCCGAGTGGATTAGGCCATACAAGATGCGCACTGTTGGAATTGCGGTCAGCCATCAAGCAGCAGACATTTTCGTAAATCCCGTTCTCAATGCCAAGACCCGCTTGAAAGACACTTGTAGTGGAAGTGGTACAGGCTTGGGCAATAACCATACCCGGGATGTCTAAGGCACCGATGAGCGCAGCTGCCCACGGGCTACCGTAGAATCCGTGAATTTGAGGAATTGTATACCCCAAAACTAGATAATCAAACATCTTGGGGTCCCAGCCTTTTTTAATGAGCCATCTCTTGGCCGTTTCAGCTGCCAAAACAATCGGATGCTCATTGGACAATGAACCCTGCCATCTGGCAAAAGGGGAGCTGTAATATCCCTTGTATGGTATGAAAGCCTTTGTCAACATCTTTGTATTTCCTCCCTTCAGATGTAAAAATTCGTACCCTTAAGGATGTGACTTTTATTAAGTTCACCACTGAAGGGCACATGCCCTACCCCCTGAGGGGCCAGGCAGAAAAGTTGTGCCACCACCCTGCTACCCATTAAAATAATTGCATTTATTCCAACTGGTTTTTTTCCTCTTTGTGCCGAGCATACTTACGTATCATGTCCGCGTCAAGTCCCACCGTATCCACGCAGTATCCTTTTGACCAGAAGTGGTTCCCCCTATACGTTTTTTTTCAAATGCTGAAACTGGTGAATCAGCCGTATCGACGTTTGCCCCTTCAATCACTTAAAAACCTGGCTTATCCCGAATTTGGAAGGAATCATTGACACAAGATCAACATGATTTGGCTGTACCTTCAGCACAACAACTTCACAGCCCGCAAACTCGCAGATCAATTGGATGGCTGCCTCGTATGCCTCTTGTATCGATCCAGTCAATATCCGCAAGCGATATTTCTGCACCACGACAACATGCTACTGACAGCGCCAGATCGTATGTGATAACTTAGGGAATGCTCACTGATGCTCCCTGCTTACGTTATCCTTTGCGGCAAGAACTTTTCGCAAGGATAGCACAGTGAGCGGCCTTCAAGGCATTCCCGTCTGGGACCGGCATAGCCCATTCCTATAACCCCACCCCAATGTGAGAGTTTCTGCTTTGTTCTGTTTTTTAGGCATACTAGCTAGTATCATGTAACATTCAATAGTTCATTTTTAACGGCATATGATATAATCAATGTCATTGACTTAAGCTATGGGCTTGTAGGCCATAGCGGCAATTTTCAGTTTCGGCCCTCTCTTCCTGGGATTCTTCCGGCCTGGTCGTA
>NZ_AULM01000086.1 GCF_000422285.1 Desulfatiglans anilini DSM 4660 | reverse complement strand
TATTAACGCCGGTCAAAAAATGGACAGACATAGCCGGTAGAAAACTGGCCAAAATGAGCGGCTGAAAAACCGGCATTGCAGGTTCTTCCTTCTTTCCTGTATGTAAAACCTGTCTTTTCTTCCTGGATCTGCTTCTTTCTCTTCTTTATTTCGTCTTTTTGTGTAATCTCGAAAGATTAGGCTCACAAGTGTTATGGTTGTCATCCACGGGGAGGACGACCATGAACGAGACTATTCGATGCCTCCATTGCGGATCTGTTTTCGAGCGCAATCCGCGCATCAAGACCCAACGCTACTGCGCCCGGAAGGAATGCCAGCGTGCCCGGAAGCGCCAGTGGCAGCGTGAAAAACTCCTCTCCGACCCGGATTACAAAGCCAACCAGCGCGACTGCCAGAAGGCGTGGCACAACCGCCACCCCGGTTACTACAAGGCCTACCGTAAACGCCATCCCGCCAAAGCTCAGCGTAACCGCCTGCTGCAGCGCTGCCGCAACAGCCGTAGATTGCCTGGAAAGCGGATTGCAAAAATGGACGCGTTGATCCCTTGGATTGGCGGACCTCCGCAGGCCTTTTACATGCTCCCAGTGATTGCAAAAATGGACGCGTTACCAGAAAAAATCTTTTTAATTCCTGCTCGTTAGACACGTCAGGCTCTGATTGCAAAAGAGGACTCGATCGCCTTTGGTTCCATCCGCATGGTAGCTTTTCTCTCGAAAGGAGAAAGGCCATGATCGAAAAACGGCTGCTTCGCCCCGACAGGGCAAGAAAGATCGCAGGGAGCTTTGCCGCCATCGAGCACCGGTTTTTGCGCGAGGGCTTCTGGGCCGGACTCAGCCACCACGAGTTGATCCTCTATCTCTTCCTGGTCCTGGTCGGAGACCGCCACGGATTGTCCTATTACAGTTACGACCGGATCTGTTCATTGACGAGCCTGCTGGCCGATGAATACATCCTCGCCCGGGACGGTTTGATCCACAAAGACTTGATCGCCTTTGACGGGAGGCTGTTTCAGGTTCTTTCCCTGCCTTGGGGGTCTCGGACCGACCGCGCCACCGTTCGCCAACTCATCCACCAAAGCCTCGGAGGAGACCATGATCACAAGACGCATCGTTTTTGAGATCCACCGCCTGGCACAGGAAGACTGGACGAAAAGCCATATCGCGGAGCAGTTGGCCCTGAACCGCCAAACCGTCACCAAATACCTTCGCAATCCAACCCCCGAGCGGAAAAAACTCCAGCGACCCAGCAAACTGGACCCGTTCCGGGATGATATCCGGGTCATGCTCGAACGTAACCCCCGCGTCCTCGGCACCGTTATCCACCAGCGGCTTACCGCCAAGGGGTACCGGGGTGGGCTCACCATCCTCAGGAACTTCCTGCGATCGATCAGGCCCGCACCGCGCCGGGTGTTCCTGCGCTTCGAAACCCTGCCGGGCGAGCAGTGCCAGATCGACTGGGGCCACTTCGGCAGCCTCCGCTACGGCGATACGGAGCGCAGGCTGTACTGCTTCGCCATCGTTTTAAGCTACAGCCGACTGCTCTACCTCGAGTTCACCCACTCCCAAAACCAGCAGACCCTTCACCGCTGCCTCTTGAACGCCTTTCGTTTCTTTAACGGGGTCCCGAGAGAAATCCTCACCGACAATATGCTCACCGCCGTGCTCGAACGGGAAGGATCCCTCATCCGCTTCAACGAAGCCTTTCTGGAGTTCCTCCGTCCTTTCGGTATCACCCCGAGGGCCTGCAACCCCCGCCAGCCTCAGGAAAAAGGCAAGGTCGAAAAGGGCGTCATCCACTATATCCGCCATAACTTCTGGCCCCTGCGCGAATTCGTCGATCTCACCGACTTGCAGCGCCAGGCCGATCACTGGCGCGATACCCTCGCCAACTGCCGGCTGCATGCCACCACCGCTCAGAGGCCTGTCGATCGAGCCCTGCAGGAACAACTCAGGCCTTTGCCCGACTTCCTTCCCGATTGCCGTGAATCAGCCGTGCTCAAGGTCCACACCGATTTTTGCATTCACTTCGATGCCAACACCTACACCACTCCCCCCTGGGCCGTCGGCAAACAGGTCGTGGTCAAGGCCGATCAGCAAACCCTCAGCATCTATCTCAAGGAAAAACTGATCGCCACCCATCAGCGCTCCTGGGAACGGAAACAGCGCATCGAACTCCCGGAGCACCGCGAAGCGGTCTTAAAAGGCATGCGCAGGCAGTGGCAATCCGAAGAAGTGGCCCTCTTTGCCTCCCTGGGCGAAGATGCCAGGCTCTACCTCGAACACATGGCTGCAGCCCGCCTCCCCCTCAGGAAGAATGTGAGCAAACTCCTGGTTCTCAAAGACCGCTACGGGTTGGTCGCTTTCCTGGCATCTCTTCAAAAAGCACTGATCAACAAGGCCTTCGGCGCTCATTACATCGAAAACATCCTCGTCCAGGACCACACCCCCACCAAAGACCACCCGCCTCTCCAGCTCAAAGAAGAGCGCCTGAACCGCATCCGCCTCGAAGAACCCAACCTCGCCGAGTTCGACGCCTTTGTGCTCAGAAAGGGGAAATAGCCATGTCCGTGTCCATCGAGGTCGTTTCTCAGGACCTCAAGACCCTCAAGCTCTCCGTAATGGCTGCCCATCTCGAAGGTGTCCTCGAGCAGGCTCGGCAGAAAAACCTCGGCATCCTGGACATCCTCAAGCGTCTGTTGGATGCAGAACAGGAGGAGCGGTGGAAAAACGCCGTCAGCCGCCGCTTCTCACAATCCGGCATCACGGAAAGAGTGAGCATCGATCAGTTTGACTTCCACCACCACAAATCCCGCGAGGATCAGAAAACCAAAATCCTCGAACTCCTCAACCTCGACTTCATCGAAAAAAAGCAGGATGTCATCTTCATCGGCAACCCCGGCACCGGGAAAACCATGCTGGCCAAATGCATCGCCACCGCAGCGTGCAATGCCAACCTCAAGGTCCTCTTCACCAGCGCCATCGACATGATCAACCAGCTGGTCGCCGCCGAGCTCGACCGGTCGCTCATCAGAAAGCTTCGGCAATACCAGACCCCGGATCTGCTCGTTTGTGACGAGCTTGGTTATCTTCCGCTTGGCTCACAGGGTTCGAACCTCTTCTTCCAGGTCATCAGTCAAAGGCATACCCAGAGGTCAACAATCCTCTCCACCAATCTGCCTTTTGCTCAATGGGGGAAGGTCTTCGATTCCAACACGGTAGCCTCCGCGATCGCTGACCGGCTCGTCTACAACTCGGAGATCATCATCCTCGGAGGAACAAGTTATCGAAGAAAGCACAAATAGATCCATTCCCTATAAAATCTTTGTTTGCTCCCGCCTCTTCCTCCTGGAGATGTGGTGGGCCCTTCCTCGGGCGTATCTGGCTCCCGCAGGCTGCCCTTCTTCGCACAGCCGTTTGCCGCCCTGTGCACAGCTATGCCCCGGTACTCTCCCTGATCGTTTTTAAACCCTCCATTCTGTCCATTTTTTGACCGGCGTTAATA
>NZ_AULM01000085.1 GCF_000422285.1 Desulfatiglans anilini DSM 4660 | reverse complement strand
CAGCCGTTTGCCGCCCTGTGCACAGCTATGCCCCGGTACTCTCCCTGATCGTTTTTAAACCCTCCATTCTGTCCATTTTTTGACCGGCGTTAATAGTCCACTATCCTGTGGATGATACTCGTTCGGAATCAGGTGGAACTTCCCCAGGTGCGAACCTCCACCGAGAAATCCGAGCCCAGCCGAAAAGAGCGGATGACCGCCTTTGGGGCGGCGGGGGTCGCTGACCCAGTCCCCTTCGTCGATATAACAGGCACTTTGCTCCTTCGCACTCCGGATATCCTCTTTCTTGAGCGTCGAAAGGATTCCAGACCCCAGCCCGAGAGGATTGAAGACCTCAAACGGGACATGGTGCTTCGCCCCTGCATAGGCCGCTATCGCCCCGCCCATGGAGTGCCCGACCAGCTTGAGGTGATGACAAGGCTGTTTTTCGCGCACGGTTTTCTCGATATCGGAGACGAGTCGATCAGCCTGCGATAATTTTTTGGGCACCAGCCCGGCAAGGATCTCTGCACACCTCACGGTATCTTCCAAGGAAGACATCCCCGGAAAGGCGATCACGAACTCGTCGAGGGCATCATTCTTCCAAAACAAGGCCGTCAGGTCGGGGTAGTGGACGAGGGTGCCGTTCTGTTTGCGGGCGATCATTCTGGACAAAGACTTTTCGGTCTTACTGGATGCCTCGATCAGACGCCATTCCCCCTGCGCAATCCCCTGGTTCAGGAGAAAGTACTCACGGAGCCGGCCCAGTTTTTGGAGGTGCAATTCCACCTTTCCGGATATCTTTCCCCAATGGACCGATTTGCTGCCGATCCGGATGGACTCATCTCCCGTCGGTACAAACCGGCATTCTCTAAACCCAGAAGAAGTATCGTCCACCATCTGGCCGATGGTCTCTTGTTCAGGGAGCGTAACAAGATGAACGTCTTTTACGTTCGGAGGAGACAGCTTGCGGATGGTGGCAGCGCTGATGGAAGGGATCATCCACTGCGCCTGATTGACCGCCACAAGGAACTTATCAAAATTGCTGGATGGTTTGATGGCCGTTCGATGCCTTCTATGCTGTTCTGATGGATACATTCGAGGTGTTGGTGTGCTTACATGGTCCAATCTAATTCGACTATCGCACATGATATACCTCCATAGAAGTTCATTGTTAAAACAAATGCATTTTTATAATTCATTCATTTTCTTGCCGGCTGTTTGTCTATATTCATCCCTTTTCACACAGTAAATCTTCCATAGTGTCTTACCACAGTCTGTATAAATGTCAAAGTCTATGCAATCAATTTCATGTTTCCTTGTAAAAGGCCATGAGATAATCTCTTTCCGATCGGATCGTTTTTCGACATCGAAAAACGTATTGCATATTCTGTGAACACCGCCACCCAGGCTATATCTGTGTATCGCCAGGCACTCGATGCATATTTTACGATCACCAAGGGATCGGCTCAGGTCCTCCCAAAGTTGTAGAAATTCGCTTTGAGCATCCCAAAAATCTTCCCGTCCTTTACCGTAATAAGGCACTTTTTTCGGGGTAATCCAAAAGCTCCGGAAGGGCGGGTTCTTACGAAGGCGGTAAACTTCTTCGACATCGTCTTGCAGCTCATCCAGATAGGCATCCATTTGAGGCTTTGATGAAAGGAACTCGCCCTGCATTTGCTCAGTCACCTGCTCGTAGATCGGATCGTAAATATAACTGAGAGGACCCCGGGTCGGGTCGCCCAATTCCTCGCACCTCCGTTGAACTTCCGCCTTCCAACGTCCATAATAAGGGAGCCAGGATTGACGTTCGCACTCGAAGTATGGCTCGGTCTTCTTCTTTTTACGAAGCTCGATGATCGGTCCACCGCGGGTCCGCCTCCCCTTCAAGAACCGCCACCTGGATCTTTTCTCTTCCAGCGGCACCCCGTAGGCATGATTCACCCAGATATCCCTCACCACCCCCAGAACCGCCTTCTGCTCTTTATCGGAGATGAGCAACTTCCGCATGACATCCTTGGCCCTCCGGATCGTTTTCTCGTAATGCGCTGGATTGGGGTCTTCGTGCATGGATTTCAAAGGAGCGCCGGTATCGGCGCGTTCGGGCCGGATTCGATACAGCTGCACCTTCAACCCTTCCTTCGCTGATTCCTTTTCGGCTTCCGGCAAGGGACCGGAACCGAGGACACTCGTCGGCTTTGCGGGCGGAGAAAACTGCTCGAGCGGCTTCGAAAAGGATTCACCGAGTCCGGGAAAAAGCAGGTCGGGAATGGACGGCGGGCGATGGCCGGAGGGAGTAGTCCAAGGGGACGGAACGGGGTTCGAAGGGTCAAGAAAGTTGTACTTCGCGGGATCGATAAAATTCAGCGGCCTTTCAGGGGGCGTGGGCCGTTGATTCAGGGCGGTGGAGTCCTCCATCTCCCTGTCCCTTTTTTGGGCCTTCTCATTACGATCGGCGGCAGCAGAGGTCTTTTTCCTGCGATAGAGTTCCTTTCTCAGATGCGGCATTCGTCTTTCTTTTTTCAATGCGGGCCTTCGCCCGGGCCTATCGTTTACACCATGGTTGCGGATGCCGGGGACGGCCTCCCGCTCGATCGGGGGGTGGGCCTCCATAGCCCTGGTGATCACGTCGATGATCCCGCGCACCTCAGATGGCGGCAGGCTCCGTGTGCCGTTTTCAAACGACCAGGGATCCATCAGATCATAGGAGACGATCGGCGTGAGACGGGGGCGGTTCTTGAGGTCCTGAAGGTCGGAGCGGAGCCGGTCCATGGCAGCTGCGGAATGCAGGGGAAACATATCCGGCTCGATGAGCGGGGCGATCAGATCCTGCAGCTCTAACGGTTGCTCGGCGTCCTCGAGCAAACGGTCGCTCGATTCGATCAGATCCCTCAGATTATAAAGGAAATAGTCCTTTCCCAGCGGCAGATCGATCAGACGCGCGAGGTCGCTCTCCACACGGGAAAGGGCCCTCGCCTTTCTCTCCTCGAGGCTCGGCATGCACCCGCACCAGGGCCTATGTTCAAAATCTCGCCGACGCAGGGCGACCGTTTCCGGATCGCCGCCTTGCTTGACCTTGAAGCTTCGGGCGGCGAGATCCAGTTCAAAAGGGATTTGCCGATGGCTGAACGAGATGGTGGTGATCGGAGGCATCGGGTTCCTGCTCATGAGGGTTCATTGAAGGAACTCAAACGGTCAAAAAGGGTGAAGCAGGATCTGTGCCACACCACCAGGCGGCAGGTGGAGGGGGTGGTTCCTGCCGTTCGGGTGGTTGAATGCCGGATCGGGACGGAAGGAGAGCGAAACCGAAAGCAAAAACCCATGGCGCATGCACAAACAACAGTGCATCGCACATCCTCTGCGAGGCGGGTTGTCCTGACCACGACGGGCCTTCGTGTGCGGGACCTCCCAAAATAGGCGTTCTTGAGAGCGGATGACCTTTTGCGCACTGCAATTCATGGATCCTATCCGGCACAAAACGTGCTTCCAGCAGCATGGATCGAGAGAGAGGGACCATCCCTATTCCTTCGGGGATGGAGCCGCCGCAAAACCATGAGTTCTCAGAGAGGTGAGTTCCCACCCTCCCGGAGCATGCAGCCGCCCCCCTGCCCGGTTTGAAGCTTGACGAGACGAGGGAGCACGTTTAACATGACCTCAGATAAG
>NZ_AULM01000084.1 GCF_000422285.1 Desulfatiglans anilini DSM 4660 | reverse complement strand
AAGTGCATCCGGTGCGGGACTTGCTTCGAGGTCTGCCCCCCGCGCTTCGGCGCGGTGCAGAAGCTCGTCGGCGAGCCGGTTCCGCCGCCGATCCCCGAAGAGCAGAGAAAAATTGTCAGAAAGGCAAAAAGCTGACCGTTTGCCGATCTTTTCCCTTCCGACCCGGGCTTGAATCGGATAACCCCAAGAGAAAAGGCTGCCATTGACCTCAACATATGGGAGTATTTCTCATGAAGATCGGTTCCTACACTTACGATGAGTATCTCGAGGCGGTTCGCCGGTTCCATGGAACAGTCGCCCCGGGTGTCGTGCTGGGTGGTTTCATGGTCAACCTGGTGCTTGACAACTTGCCCAAGGGGGAGTTCTTCGACGCCCTTTGCGAGACCCGCGCCTGCCTGCCGGATGCGGTCCAACTGCTGACTCCGTGCACCACGGGCAACGGTTGGCTCAAGGTGATCGACCTGGGCCGCTATGCATTGGCCCTTTATGATAAATCGAGCGGCAGAGGGGTGCGCGTCTATGTCGATGCGTCCAAAATGGAGGAATGGCCGGAGTTGAAAAGCTGGTACTTCAAGCTCAAACCGAAGAAACAGCAGGATTTCGCCCTCCTTCTGGAGGAGATCAAGACCGCCGGGGCCGGTGTGTGCAGCCTGCAGAACGTTCAACTCGATCCGGATTTTATCAAGGTGCGGCGGCGCAAGGGATTCAAGATCTGTGCGGTCTGCGGTGAGGCCTATTCTGTCACCGATGGCCCTATCTGTCGAGGGTGCCAGGGCGAGGCGCCGTACGTAGCTATGGAGGCCTCGCTGCTCGAAACCCCTGCTTTTTCCTGCCCGGGCAAATGCCATGCACTTTGAAGACTTCACCGGCAGAGAGAGGTCAATATCGAGGAGAACTTACCGCCACAAAAACCCCGTCGCAGGTTTTGTTCTTATGTGGACTCGACACTAAAGCGAAGGGCTGTCGCAAAGCGCTGGAAGTAGCAGTTGGCGTTGGCGATCGTTGCTAAGGAGATATTAGGAATGTGATACGGAGAAACAGGCTACAATCTAGAAATTGATTTAGCATCGGGAAATATTGAACGGGTGGAAACCGACCCGAAATTCTTAGCACGTCGCTTGGAAGGGTTGGGCACCAATCTCAAGCTGTTATGGGACATGGTTTACCCGGAAGCCAAAGCATTTGACCCTGAAAATCTGCTCATATTCAGCACCGGTCTTTTTTGAGGAATTGCCAAGTTTTAGAAGATAATCATGTTGATCGAGGTTAACAAGGACAAATGCAACGGTTGCAGTTCATGCGAGGAGGTAAAGGATGTCATCGCCCTCGCTTAACAGAATGTGCGTAGCTTGTTGATGCTAAAAACTATTTAACAAATTGGATTAACGGCGAAGGTATTACGATTTTACCTGCTTAAACCACCAGAGAATAGTATGCTGCTTCTCAACCCCTTGCAAATTGTGTCATGTTCTGTCTTGAACATATAGTACTTCGGGAGGCGAAAGGCCATGACTTTGAAAAAAGGCGAACGAGAAACCGTGACCAGCATCTGCGGCATATGCCCAGGCGCATGCGGGGTGCGAGTGGAACTGGTGGATGGGAAACTCGACAAGATTTTGCCTATACAAGGCCATCCAATTGGTGTGGTATGCGTCCGAGGCGTTCATGCCAAGGAAATCGTATACTCCACCGACCGCCTCCGATATCCTTTACTTCGGGTTGGAGAAAGAGGAGAGGGTAAATTCGAGCGCATTACCTGGGATGAAGCACTTCAACGTATCACGGATGCATTCCAGAGAATCAAGCAAGAGCATGGGGCCAAGGCCGTGATGAGTTACTTCGGCCGAGGCGCTTTCGATCCAAGTCTCGTGGAAATTTTCGGGGCTCGCGGAGCGCACATTCAAGGGGCGTCCGGATACCTTTTCCCGTTTGGTTCCCCCAATACCGCTGGCGTTTCCGCTGTGTGCTATGTATCTCACGGGTTCCTGGCGACCGTGCCGACCCTTGGCGCCCCTTGGGCCATAACGTACCCTGACCTTGAAGATTCAGATTTGATCGTTATCTGGGGAGCGAATCCTCCCACGGATTCACCGCCTGACAAGGTGAAAAAGATTCTTGGCGCAAAAAGAAGGGGCGCCAAGCTCGTAGTCATCGATCACATGCGAACGGAGATGGCCAAAAAGGCTGATCAATGGATCGGAGTGCGACCTGGTACAGACGGTGCTCTCGCTCTCAGCATGATGCATGTCATCATCAACGAGGGACTCTTCGACAAAGAGTTCGTGCGAGACTGGACGGTCGGGTTCGAGGAACTCCGGGACTATGTGCAGAAGTTCCCGCCTGGAACTGCGGAGAAGATCACCCGTGTGCCCCGGCAGACCATTGTGGAAACGGCCCGTGCTATAGCAGCGGCCAAGGGCGCATCGCCAGTGATGTACACGGGACT
Organism: Desulfatiglans anilini DSM 4660; assembly: GCF_000422285.1. NCBI lineage: Bacteria > Pseudomonadati > Thermodesulfobacteriota > Desulfobacteria > Desulfatiglandales > Desulfatiglandaceae > Desulfatiglans > Desulfatiglans anilini. The sequence continues at coordinate 1,913 of NZ_AULM01000084.1, read as the reverse complement.
GGAGTACTCAAACTGCGGGGTGCAAAGTATACGGGCCGTGCTCTGCCTGTGGGCCATCACAGGGAATATAGATATCCCCGGAGGGTTGGTGTTCAGACCCCGCAGTCCTGCGCGCTTTGGCCGTCTCCACCTGGATCCACCCGCTGGAGTGAACCCCATCGGCAAAGATAGATACCCATTCTTTTGTGATATGCTCAAATCAGCACAGTTCATGGAGGCGCCAAGAGCAATCCTGCAGGGCGACCCCTACCCGGTAAAGGCGCTCCTTATCGTTGGATCGTCCCTCCTGACAAGCCTCCCCAACCCCGATCTGTGGAAGGAGTGCTTCCGAAAGCTCGATTTTCTCGTAAGCTTCGACCGGTTTCTGACTGGAGATGGGCTTTATGCGGACATCGTGCTACCCGGCACCACAGGTTTTGAAGACTTGGGATACGAGAAATATCCAGGAGGGTACTGTCAGCTTAGGCAGAAGGTTATTGAGCCGATCGGTGAAGGCAAGTCACCCTTCACATTCCTTGCAGAATTGGCTAAACATTTGGGGTATGGGAGCATGTTCCCCGCGAACGAGGAGGAATATGTCCGATTCGCGCTGAAAGACAGCCCAGTCTCTATGAAGGATCTCAAAGACCATCCGGAAGGCATCACGTACGATGGAGGAAAGCAAGAGTTCAGAAAGTATGCGAAAGGGTTGCTACGCTCCAAAGGGAAGCCGGGATTCAACACCCCCTCCGGGAAGATAGAGCTTGTGTCGAGCATGCTCCAGAAATACGGATACGACGGACTGCCTGTGTACATGGAGCCCACAGAGGGACCGCTGGGAAGTCCAAAGCTGCTCAAGGACTACCCCCTTGTCCTGAACACAGGGGCAAGGATCCAATCTACCTTTCGATCCCAGCATTTGAACATCCCTGGATTGCTGAAGCTTCAGCCGAAGCCTCAAGTCTTGTTGAACCCGGCGGATGCCAAAGCCAGAGGGCTTGTGAACGGCGACGCCGTGTGGGTGGAGTCACCTCGCGGGAGAGTAGGCGTATGGGCAAAGGTGACCGATGACATCATGGCAGGACAAGTGGAACTGAACGTGGGAGGAGGGAGCCCCATCCAGGCGGAAGCGTGGCGCAATGCCAATGCCAATTACCTGACGGACTTCGATAATCGCGATCCGATCTCCGGATTTCCAGTATACAAGGCTTTACTGTGCCAGGTGAAGAGGCGGAAATGAGAAAAGAAAGGGGATTTTTACAGAGCAACCCGAGAGTGCCTTTAGGTTTTCCAGTTGGCGGATAAGTGGTTTCATTGTGTCCTTTCGGCGGGCGTGCAGAGGCCAATAAATTTTCGGCATGAAATTTTTTAGCTTGCGAGGATAAAGCGGAGGGCGGGAGTCTCACCCCGGCCGGTATAGGGTTAGCGGTTTTGATCCTGGTAATGCCACGGCATGAAGGTGTGCGGGGAGGTCTGCAGGGGTTTGGTGTTCTTCAGGAGCCATGTGAGGTAGTCGAGCGGGTTGACGCCTGAGAGTTGACAGGTGTGGATGAGGCTCATGAAGAGATCCCCGACATAGGCGCCGCGTTGGGTCTTGTAGAAGAGGGAGTTTTTCCGGTGTAGGATGGCGAACTTCAGGGCCCTTTCACAGATATTGTTGCCCAGCGGGGCTCCAGGCACCCTGAGAAAACAGGTCAGTTCCTTCCAGTGTTTGAGGAGGTAGGTGATCGCCTTCCCCAAGCCGGAGTTGGGCTCCACGGTCTTCTCCGCAAATTGCTGATGTCACCACGCCTCGAGAGCTGTCATGACGGGCTCAGTGTTGAGCCGATGGTAAGCCAGTCGATCCTGTGGGGACATCTTTTCGGTTCTGGCGATCGCCTCATGCATATAGACCGTTGCCCGGCGTTTCAACAGGTCGTGCAGGTTTTCCCCGG
>NZ_AULM01000083.1 GCF_000422285.1 Desulfatiglans anilini DSM 4660 | reverse complement strand
CAGCTCTTGAGGCGTGGTGCCATCAGCAATTTGCGGAGAAGACCGTGGAGCCCAACTCCGGCTTGGGGAAGGCGATCACCTACCTCCTCAAACACTGGAAGGAACTGACCTGTTTTCTCAAGGTGCCTGGAGCCCCGCTGGACAACAATATCTGTGAAAGGGCCCTGAAGTTCGCCATCCTACACCGGAAAAACTCCCTCTTCTACAAGACGCAACGCGGCGCCTATGTCGGGGATCTCTTCATGAGCCTCATCCACACCTGTCAACTTTCAGGCGTCAACCCGCTCGACTACCTCACATGGCTCCAGAAGAATACCAAAGCCCTGCAGACCTCCCCGCATACCTTCATGCCGTGGCATTACCAGGATCAAAACCGCTAACCCTATCCCGCCGGGGGCCCCTTGGGGTCTCCCGGCCTCTGCTTCATCCTCGCACGCTAAAAAATTTTACATGCCGAAAATTTATTGATCTCTGCACGCCCGCCGAAAGGACACGTTATACTCGACCGGCAACATGGCTAATCGGTAGAGAGGCAGCAATCGCCGATTTGCACGGAATCTGATTCATAATCCTCACCATTGATCGACCGGACAGTTGCGGAACGATGTGCAGGGTGCGATAAACTATTTTCAGAATAAGGTGCAGGAGCATCAAAACTATGCTTACACTAGACCGGCATTACGGAAGGAACGCTGTACAGCGCGATACACTTCTTCGAAATGAGGCAACTCGGCCATCTGGTTTGCCAGTCGCATCTGCCATAGTTTTTTCAATCGCGCTTCTTTTTTGCCAAATTCTTCGCCCATCCCTTCCAATCCCCTGCCACGAAATTCGAGTTTGGCTGAAATCTCCGGGATAAGGGCTGACAGGTCCATGTTCTCCGGTTCCATAAGATACCAGACATCATAGAGATCGCGCGGTTCGTTTCGAGCCCGGTCAGCCAGGGCGACCACTTTCTCCGTTAGAATTTCTTCCAAGGAATAAACCAGAATAGTTGCGTCATCCGGGAGGTCTTCGTACTCCTCGTAGCCTTTCAAGACCGGCCTTTCCTTTAAGGGCAGCACAAGTCGTTCCTCAATGGTGATATCCACCTTCACTTCCTTGACCGTCATACCAGGTAATGGTCCCTCATAGGCGAGATAAAAAGTATGGCTGTTCTGATGTGATTTTCGATCCTCCCGAGAATAACGAATAATGATGCCAGAAGTCCTGTGGACCTCTGAGGAAATCATCTCCAGTTCGGCAAGAATAGTTTCCAGGGATGTTGCCTTGACTAAAGTAAAATCGAGGTCCTCGGAAAAACGATAATCTCCCATATAGCAACGTTTCAACGCGGTACCGCCCTTGAAGGCAAGAGCCTCTCGGAGTGGTGATCGGGCGAGTCCGACCAGGAACCAGGCCAGGCAATAGTCCCGCTCAAGCACGCCTTCCGGTATACGACGACCGCCAGCCTTGGCGAGGCGATTTGACAGTAATGAAATATTTCTTTGGGGAATCATTGATCAGGTCCTTATTATCGCTGCTATCTCTTCCGGGCTTACATTGAGCCTAAGTCTCCAGCGGGCGATGAATTTGCCCTCGGCCGGCATCATCGGGTCAAGGAGGACGTAGGAGGCGGTGAGTTTTTTACGCAGCAATTCCAGCTGGTCTTCTTTTGTCTCGAACAATTCCAGCAGATATCCGAGGCGGCGATAAACCGCTCCGATATCCAGCATCAAAGCGTATTCAACCAGCTTTTTCACGTCCATATCCTGCCGCCGCATCCAGAACCCCTTGGCGACTTCGCTGAAGCCGCCGCAGTATTCAGACTGCCTGAGCCCGTCGATGACGGTTCTTTCAAGATCGCTGATCTTGATCTTTTTCGTCTTGCTTGCCCAGTGGTCCATAGTGCCGAAAAAATGGTTCGTTTTGCAGCGCACGAAGCGGAATTCAGTTCCGAGTATGGATCGCGGGCGAATAGATTGAGTTGTTGTCGTATACACCACGAGCTGTGGCTGGGTGACCATTTGGTGAATATCCATAGCCGAGGCATGGGAAATGAAGTAACCGGAACCACCGACGATTTCCGCAGCAACGACATATGGATCGCCCAAATAATCCCGCCCATGGCCTAGTTCGGCCGGCACCAGGATGAACAATCCCGGCTTAAGCCTGGTCGCCAGGCCCCTTTCCACGAGGCGGATCGTTAGTCCTCGGGCCGCTTTGGGGCTCAGGCCGGTAATCGTTTCCACGTCCTGGTTGGAAAAGACCGTCTTTTGCTGCTCGTATAACTCAGCGACGAGAAAGGCCAATCTAGGACCAAGAGTTTTTAATTTCTGATTACCTCTCATTTGCGATGCGCTCCTATTTATAGAGCTTATCGCATACAAAATATAATTTGTCAACTTGATTATTATACTTTGTCTGCAAAAAGCTATAACTTTTGAAGTCTTTTGCGTACAAAATATAATTAAAATAAATCAACTCTGACCCAGTGCTCCAGTGCTCAATATAGATAAAACAACCTATATTTAATCGGGATAGGGGAAGGCCTCACGGCCTTCGCCCTCCCACACCACCGTGCATACGGGTCCGTACACGGCGGTTCATATAGCAGTAACCAACCTGTTATACTGATTGAGTAACGGTTGTAGGCCTCTTTTAGCAAAAAAGTGATTCGGCATGCCCACCTGGACCGGTTTCATGTTGGACATTGCCCACGGGCCCTTTCGGGACCCGGCTACCGGTTTGGCATTCCGGTCACTGACGCCAAGCGCCAGCAGGCCGTTGTACCTGGTGTGGCAGTTGTTGATCCACTTCTTCATTACGAAACAGCGGAGTCTCCGGCGTATCCAGCTGTCCAAATCCCTCAGAACAGTTGGCGTCTCAATGAGTCGATAATAGCCGACCCATCCACAGGTAAACACATTCAGCTCTTTGATAATTTGCTGCAGGTTGACCCCTCTGGATCTGCGCGTAATCCGTTTGATCCGATATTTGGCGTTTTTGAGGGCTTTTCCTGAGAGCTTTATCTTAAGTTTCCGGCCCGATGTAAAGCTGAACCCAAGGAACTTCCGCTCTTGGGGCCTGACCACAGCCGTTTTATTACGGTTGACCTTGAGTTTCAATCTCTTGCTCAAAAATCTTTCGATAGAGCCCAGCACCCTTTTCCCTGCCCGTTCGGAATGGACGTAAATGTTGCGGTGAGTAGCCTGGGGGAATCTCACCCCCAGGCCCTCTCAGAACCGGACGTGAACCTCTCGGCTCATCCGGCTCCCATCACCCAACCGATGGCAAAATCCCCATCTGCCAGTGCGCGAACAGTCGCGGTTCTTTTCGGGCAATTCGCCCCAACCAATGTTCCGCGCGCCGTCGATGGCGACTCAGCTTTTTGTATTTCCTACGTGCCCAATGGATCAGAGCACGATTCATGTGTCTGAGCACCGGATACAACGCGGACTTATAAAAGCGGCCGTAATACTTAATCCATCCGCGCATTGCCGGATTAAACATTCGAGATATGTCCTCGATCGTCTTATCCGGCTTCAGATGAATCCGCCAAGTGCGGATCGTTTTGCGCATCGCTTTTGCAGCTTTGTTGCTGACTCCGGGCGTAAAGTTGATGAAAAACTTGCCGTAACGATTTTTTGATCGCCTCGGACGAAAGGTATACCCAAGAAAATCGAACTTGATTTCCGGGTAGTCCGCCATACGATCATCGTCTTTACAGTAGACGATTCGCGTTTTATCCGGATGTAGCTCAAGCCCGCATTCGTTAAAACGCTTATCCAACCGCGCCAACAAGTATTCAGCCTCTCTTCTTGCCCGACAATGTGCCACCGCATCATCTGCATAGCGCGCCCATGGATTTTGCGGAAAATTTCGCTCCATCCACTTGTCAAACACATAATGCAGGAACAGATTCGATAAAACGGGGCTGATCACACCGCCTTGCGGTGTTCCAGACCGGCGCTCTACTATCTGACCGCCTTCCAACTGAAAGGGTGCTTTGAGCCAGCGCTCAATATAGAGCAGCAGCCATTTACAGTCCGTATGTGTTCTAACCGCGCGCATCAGCAAATCGTGATCGATGTTGTCGAAAAGGCCCTTTATGTCAAACTCCAACAGCCAATCATACCGCCAGCAGCGCTGACGGGTGGTTTCGATAGTCTAAAATTGACCCTCTAAAAGGGGAAACGACGGCACAAAATTGACCCCCCCTCAGCCAAGACTCTGGTACAGGATGTTGAAGCATATCCTGAAGCCGGAGGGAAAGGGATGCTGAAGGTGGATCAATACAGTTACATACGGACCGCACATCGGGTTTATGGCAAGGGCATCAAACAAATAGCCAGAGAGACGGGCCACTCTAAAAATACGATAAAACGGGTGCTAAGGGGTGAATATGACGGGTATAAACCGAGGCTGCAGCAACCATACCCGACGCTTGGGCCTTACTTAGACACAATCGAGCAATGGCTACGGGACGACAAGGAACGGCCGAAAAAACAGCGACATACGGCTGTCCGGATTTATCGTCGGCTAAAACGGGAACTCGGGTTCAGCGGGGCGGAGACCACCGTGCGGCAATATGTGCGGGAGCATTACGCGTTTCTAAAAAAACCCTTACGTTCCAAGATTGGGCTTGCTACCTTCCTGTCAGGAAGGAGGCAAGACCATGGGTACGGATCTCATCATTCGCGGCAGACA
>NZ_AULM01000082.1 GCF_000422285.1 Desulfatiglans anilini DSM 4660 | reverse complement strand
GCGCGAATTCCCAGATGGACCAGCTTTCCTTCGCAGGTTGCAAGACCGCCGCAGATTTCGCGCAGGCTATGGGCGCGCCCAAACTGGCAGAAAAGCATCGCGACAAATTGTCCCCAGCACGTAAATCCCCTGGCATGCCGTTCCGCCCGAGTCTCTTTCACCGCCGCCTCAAATTCCGCCCGCGGAAAAAGTTGCAGCAACTGGCTAAATATGCTACCGAACCTGTTCATGGGTATCAGCCTCCTCTTGGTGTGTTTGTTTTTCCCAAAATCCTTATACACCAAAGAGGCTATACCCAGAAACCTCGATCACCTTCCCGACTCCACCTTGCGCTTCACCTCCGCCCTAAACGCCCGCAATTCCTAATTTGGACAAGAGTGTGTCAAAATAACAGAACACGTCGCTCCCCATCTCGGCCCAGGTGGAAACCGCACCGGCCCATCCGGACAATGCCGCAACACTGTAGTTGCCTTTGTAGGCGCCGCCAGGACCATGAAGCCGGATATAGATGAAATCCGCTGTGGTTTCTTTTGGAGATTGGTATCCCGCCAGATCGTAGATACAGAAGGCCGCTCCAAATAGTTTCAGGGCCTCATAGGCTTCCGGGTTCATCCAGGATACATCCCGGAATTCAAACGCATATCGGCAGCGGTTGGGAAGCATCTTCAAAAAATCATAAAGACGGTCCGCGTTAAAGCGCCAGCGCGGAGGCAGTTGAAACAGGATGGGACCGAGTTTGTCTCCCAACACATCCACTCTTTTCAGGAAGACGTTCAGGGCCTCTTTGGAGTCTTTCAGCTTCTTCATGTGGGTAATATATCGGCTGGCTTTAACGGCAAATTTGAATCCCTCAGGGACTGTCTTCCGCCAGGACGCCAGGGTCTCGGCTTTCGGGAGTTGATAAAAGGAATTGTTGATTTCAACCGTATGCAAATGCTGGACATAATACTGAAGATACTCATTGCTGTGCATGTCCTCAGGATAGAATGGGCCTGCCCAGTGTTTATAATGCCAGCCCGACGTGCCCACGTGTACATTTTTTAGCTCTGCCATAAAAGGCAAGCTCCTTGTTCAACCGCTCGTTCATATCAAATCCCCGCCCATTGCCGCTTATGGAAAGCTCCAGGGCATGCTTCGCTTCAGGATGCAGCCGGGCTGGCAAACGCCAAAAAGGAACTGCAGGAAGTCGTCGATTTTCTCAAGGACACGTCAAAATTCCGGTGATAGACGTGTCACGCCTGGCTTTACACACATGCGTTGCGCCCATCACGCACCGGGGTCACCCGATTTCGGACTGTGGCAGCCGGATATTGGCAACCACCGGCAGATGGTCTGAGGCGCGTCTCGCGAGACAGGATTTGAAGACATGGATCCCTTCAAGCGCGCGGCGCGGCCGGATCAGAATTCGGTCCAGGGCAAGCATCGGAAAACGGGAGGGATAGGCGGCGGGAGCAGGCTGGGCGCCAAAGCGGCGTCTCAGGAGACGGCGCATGGCGCTCGCAGGGTTCCATTCGTTAAGATCGCCCATCAGGATCAAAGGCTCCCCGTCGTTATGGGTCTCTATCTCTTTCAGGATCACTTGAATCTGTTGGGAGCGTTCGCGCCGTTCAAGTCCCAGATGGGTGCCAACCACCATGCAGGCCGTTCCATGGATGTCAAGAACAGCCATGACAGCGCCTCTCGGTTCTCTGGGCTTCACGGTGAGATCCAGCTTTCGCAGGCGGATGAGGGGATGCCGCGTGAGAAGGATATTTCCAAAATCGGCATGCCTCCGAGTCAGCGTGAGGCCGGGAAGAGCCCTCATCCCGGTCTGCCGGGACAGATTATCAATGCTGTACCGATGCCTCCCCCGGACGGGAAATGATACCTCCTGCAAGGCAATGACGTCGGCTCCAATCTCATGGACGATCTGAATCGCCCTCGCCGGTTGCTGACGCCCGTCGCTCCCGATCCACTCATGGACATTGTAAGTGCCTACAGTGATCCTTCCGTGGTTCAATCTTCCTCTTCCTTTGAGATCCTTTTCTTCGTCCACCAGATGCCGATGACCAGGACAATAGCCAGCCCGACAGTTATGGCGATATTCTTCCATTCCGGGTCTTTCACCGCGAGAATGAGACGGTCGGCAAAGATGGAAATAGCGAGCACCCCAGGGGCGAGCCCCAGTGCGGTGCCTATCAGATAATCCCTGAACCTTATCCGCGAGGCTCCGGCAATCAGATTGACAACGGTGAAGGGGGCGACCGGCAGGTTGCGCACAACCACCATGGTAATCAGACCCTGTTTGGCCAATATCTTTCCCAGCCGGTTGATCTTCTTGCCTGCCAACCGGCGTATCAACCCTTTTCCCAGGTGGGCCCCGATCGCGTAGGTCACGACGGCGCTGGCAAGGCATCCTCCAAGGGCGTAAATGCTCGCCTTGAGCGGTGGGAAGATCATTGCCGTAGCCCCAACCAAAAGGGTAACGGGTGCCATCAGGATCCCCCCCAAAACGAAGGCCGCTGCCACAACAACACCCACAAAGCCACTTCCTTCTATGGACTGGGCCCATGTGGTGATTTGTTTCACATCGATCCACTCCGAGAGAGGCGTCCAGCGCCATGCAGCGGCCATTCCCAGCAGGACCAGGACGGTCACAACCGCCTTTACCAGATGGCGTTTGCGGAATTCGGGCTTTTCTTCGTGGACAAACTGATCGATCATCTGGTCCATCTGGACCGGCCTTTCCGGGTCGATGTAAGATGTATCCGGCACCAGGGCCGCCCCGTCAACAGGGATATCCTGGCGGTCCTCCATCGGTTTCAGGGTGCGGCCGCTGCCCATCAGCGATTCGATCGCCTCGATCAGCGACGGGTGCCCGGCAATGCAATCAGCCGCCTTTTCGGGGGTCGTTCCCAGGTGTTCGGCCAGCAGCCGGTTTCGAAAGGCCGCTATCCCCATTTTTGTCTGTTGACGCCGATCACCCACAGATTCAATGGCCAGATCACATTCCGAATCCAGCCCCATGGATCGATTGCTCAGGTTTGCAGACCCGATCCGCACCAACCTCTCATCGCATATCATAACCTTGGCATGGACAAACAAGGGGGTCTCACCGTCTTTCAGCACCGGATACAGGACCCTGAGCCGCCCATGACCATCTACCTCAAACAGACGTTTGAGGATCCGGGCCCTGATGGCGTCCATAGCGCTCTTCTCCAGCCACCCGGTGCTCTCCTTGGGGAGAACGATCACGATTTCCGGCCCCTCTTCCTGTTCAAGACTTTCGACCAGCGCCTGAGCCACGACCCCGGAGGTCAGGTACTGATTCTCAATGTATATGCAGCGGCGTGCAGCCTGGATAGCATCCTTGTACAATGCCTCCACTTCTCTGACTTCCTTCCTTCCCTTGAAAGCCGGAGAGGTCCTGGCAATCGCGACCCGGACATCCGTCATGTCCGCTTCCACCGGCAAAGGCCAGGGAACGGGGCCTTCGCTCCTTGGGCAAGGAAGATGTTTCCCTGTGGCCCGGTGCCAGCGATCCCGAAACAGATCTCCCAGTGCGGCCGCCGCATCCCCCTCCACAAGCATCTGGATATCGTGAAAGGGTTTGTAGGTCCGGCCGCTTGGGTTGATGCGCCGGGAATCGTGCAGGCGGTGTTCAGGGGTGTCCCATCTGTTTCCAGTCAAATCGATACCGCCCGAAAAGGCCACCCGATCGTCGATGACCACGATCTTCTGGTGTTGAGAGGCCCCGGTGGGATGCTCGTCGTCCATAAAAAAATGGATGCGCCGGTTTGTGTTCCATCCCAGCTTGAACATGGAAAGCCACTCCCGTTCGAGGGCATAAATCATGGAGAAATCCCAATAGAGAAGATAGGCCTGAAGGTGGGGGGTGGCGGCAATCTTTTTGTCAATGTGTTCTTTGAGCCTGACGGAAGCACGGTTCTTCCGACCTTTAAACAGGGAAACCCGGCTGTCAATCTCCCATCCGGCGATGTAGATGGTCTTCTCCGCCTGATCGATGGCGGATGAAAAGGCCTCGAAATACGCAGCCCCGTCTACCAGAAAGGAAACCCGACTGGCGTTTTCTATGCGCCAGCAGTTTTCCCCTTCCTTTAAAATAGGGCCTTGTTTGTCCACGACGATGTTGCCCTCAACGCTCATGAATGCCCTTTAATAAAAACCCCTCGCCAACGCCATTACAGGCATCAGGCACGTGTGATCACTCCAAACACAACAAGCCGTTTCCATCCGGAAATGAAAAGTTTTGGCCAATATCAGTGAAATCAAGCGTCCGCGGGGAGGCAAGCTGCAGGTCGTCGCACAAACAAACGTGCAGATTGACGTCGAGATCGTCAAAAAAGACCCCCTCCGGATGGAAACTGTTATGAAACGGGCTCTTGTCAAGTGAAAAGTTCTGAAAAGCTCCTGTTTAATCGACGCCGCTTTACGGGGCCTTGGCGAGAATGGGCCCTGCGTGGAGCTCGTCGGAGCCAAGGCCCCGTAAAGCGGCGTTCCTTTTTATCTTTATCTTGTCATGACTCCTCCATCGGAGTTCTGTTTCTGCAAGAGGCCCTGAGGTTTCTTCGACGGTGAATCAATCTGCTATTCGTGGGTTGGGTACCAACACTATTCGGTATCCGTCCGGAGGTACTCGATCTATTGAACGTGAGTCAAGCAGACCTTGTCACATAGTTTCCTCGAGTATCTCCT
>NZ_AULM01000081.1 GCF_000422285.1 Desulfatiglans anilini DSM 4660 | reverse complement strand
ATGCGCATCCGAAAAATAACCTGGCGGTAATGATGCATCTCGAACCTCCTGTTTGCCATGGCAGTCCCTCCCGGAAAATTTTTTCCCGGAAGTCTACCCTATGATGAACTCTTGGTCCGAGACCCCTTCTTTCCTTCAGGCAGAAAACGATTCCTCCACATTGGCTCCATTACCGCGATCATCGACTGGACTCATTAAGGCGATCATCGACTGGCTCCATTACGCCGATCACCAAGTGGCCTCATTAAGCCGATCACGCAGTGGCTCGATTACGGCGATCACATAATGGACTTATATAGGCGATCACTAACACCTGCCTCGGTGTAGCTCGAAGTGGATGACCTCGAGGTCGATCGGCGGCAGTTCGATGAACTGGTGCGTATAATACGGTTCGTTTTCGGGGAACTCGCGGTTGCCGCAGGTGCAGATTTCCGGAAGGATGACTCGGGTTTCCTTTGGCGGGAGCATCTCCTGCCGGTGCCCCGGATGGCTCAGTTTCCGTCGATCGGTGCCTTTCTTTTTCTTCCCGGATTTTTTCTTTTTGAAGGGCGGATCCGAGGACGGCGGCCGATCCGAGTTGGAGGAATCCTTGTTCAGACGCGCTTCGAGTTGTTCGATCCGTTTTCGGAGTTCGCGGTTTTCCTCCACAAGGGCGAGGATGATCTGGATGAGCACGGAGCGCGGCACATCCTCCAGCCCCTCTTCGGTCAAGGCGATTCCTTCGGGAAAAAGAGGCGTTTCAGCCATGGAGCGCCTCCCGGAAACGCTTGCCAAGGGGGTAAAGGTAGACCGCCTTGACCGGTTCCATGCAGCGGTTATAGCGGTCGTAGCGTCCACGCCCCTTGGTCGGTCCTGCATAGACCCAGTTGGCTGCCCGGTAGCAGGTGCCCTGGAAACGGGTTGTATCCACGAAGGTTTCGAGCAGGGCAACGGGATGGCGGTAAAACGCCTGCCAGTTCCCCGGAAGCATCCGGATGTTGGCGCTCAGGAGCTTCGAGGCCAAGTGCTCCAGCGAAACCCAGTTCAGAATCAGGAACCGGACGTTATTGACGACCTTGTAGAGGTTCGCTTCCCTGGTACGGGGCTGCCAACCGATGAACCGGTCGCGGCACTCCACCTTCCAGGCCGCTGAGCCCCAACCGAGGCAAGCCACCAGGTGTGCATCCAGGTAGGCGAGGTACTTTCAGGTATGCACCGACGATTCGGGGGCTCCCCAGGTAATGGTACTTGTCGACCAGTTGATCCCACAGGCCTTCATCCGGGGTTCGCCGGACCATGTCGATTTTCAAAGAACCAAACTCGGAGACCGTTCCGTGAATCTCCGAGGTGTCGTAGCTATAGCTGCGTCGAACAGCCTTGCGGGGCTTCCGATGATTCGTTGTGGACAAAGGCGGGGGGAGGTTGACGAGCTTTTTTTCTTCGAGCTTGAGCAGCAGCGCACGGCAGGCCATCCCTTTGAGTTGCCCGTTCGGCTGCCGCCAGTCCCAGTGCTCACACAGCACTCGGGAAATGGCGGTTCGACCGCGTTCCCAATGCCGGGAGATGGTATCGCGGATAAACGAGAGGTCTTCCTCTCTGATCTGACGGCCACGAATTTGATACAGCGTCTCTGCCAAGGTGCTGTTCCCTCCTGGCAAAGCACCCTAGCAAAATTTAGCCGCTGACGTCAGGGAAAAATGCACCAGCTGTGATCGATAAATACTCGAAAATACGAGCTGATTTCTGCCCCCTCAAAATCCGTTTTAAAATCCCTGTGTCTTCAAGAGATGGAGTTTCAATCTCTTGTAATTTTCGAGAACAGCAAATTTTTTGAAATATCTAATTCATCCGACAATGGCTGCTGCCGGAAATCAATTCATTTTTATACAAGGTGTATTTAGACTTTTCGTCTTTTTGCTCCTATTTCTAACAATTGCAATTCCTAATTCTTTACAGTTCTTTACCGCCGCCATTATGCTTATATGCTTCATTCTTGCTCTTCTTTTTGTTCGGATTAACCATTATGTTAAATTTCTAGTTTTTTTACATTGCTGCAATGTTACCGTGACATTATGCTATATCGCAGTAGGTTATTTTAATAATGCACCTTTAATCGCAATTCTTCAAGTTTTCATTATATATATTATTTCTCCTTTTTTATGGATTTTTATTTCAATTGGCATAATACAAACTATAGGCATTAATTTACTTATTAGATGGATAACATATATAAGCTTTGCTTGTATCATAACAGTTGCAATATTTTTTCTTCTCTTTTTCAATTTTGGGCCAGAATATGTCACCTTTTTTATTAAAGCTAAACCAAATATTCATTTTCAAGATGGTTATGTTGGCGCTACAATGTATGTATATGGATCTTTAATATTTTTATCCGGTGCTTTTCTGTCTACCCCGGAAATAGTTACTTATAAAAAAATAAGATATATTCTTCTACCTTTGCTACTGGCAGCTGGCATTACATCTGGGCGTTCTGCACTAATTTTGTCTATACCCATTGGAATCTTCCTAGGTCTAATTATTCCATCAAAATTTGTGAATATACCTAGTGCTAATTATGAAACTTGGAAAATTTGCAAACGAATTTTTAATTTGGGTTTAATTGGAGTTATATCAGGGCTAACGCTTCAGCATTTTGCTTCTATAGATCTGATTTTTATTATTATTAAATTTTTAGAAAATATTATAAATTTTGGTGGTATCGCAAGAATTGAACAATATCAGGCTCTTTTAGACGGTATTATTAAATCATATGGTTTAGGGATGGGGCATGGCATAGGTGTAAATTATATTAGGAATTACAATTTCCCTTGGAGATATGAGCTTGTCTGGCTTTCATCTATCTTTCGTGTTGGACTTTTTGGTACTTTAATTTATTCTTCTCCATTCGTTTATTATTTTTTTAAAATCTCTAAGCCTATCTTAAAACATAATTTATTACCTCAGGATAAATTCTTTTTTTCAGGATTTTTATGTGCTTTTATTGCATCATTTACTAATCCTTATTTTGAATCTTTTGTCTTTCAATGGATGTACATTCTTCCTTTAGTCGTTTTGCTTTCCCGGATTAGTGTAAAGATCCCTATCCTAAGTATGCGGCCTCAACAGCGTGTTGAAAAAGTCATTGATTCTTATTGTAAAAATTGTTTGCATTGAGTAATATTGTATCATATTTATTTAGGCATTGATCTATTATTGACCGATAGCCAATGGATGGCAGCATGGGATTGGGGAGACAGAGAGACATTTTTCTCACCTTTGAGCAAATTTCGAAGTCCAGAGGCCACGCCTTTTACGACCGGCTGCAAGGGGTTTTGCTGGAAGCGGGTTTTGATCGCTATGCCGAGGAAGGCTTCCGGCTTTACTACGCTGAGCGCAACGGGCGTCCATCTATTCCGCCTGGCCGGTATTTCAGAATGGACCTGATCGGCTACTTCGAGGGCATCGACAGTCATGGGGGCCTTGAATGGCGATGCGCAAACTCCCTGTCCTTGCGAAAGTTCCTCCAAAGCACCACGGGGCCTGTCCCGGACCATTCCACCTTGAGTCTCACTCCCAACCGTCTGTCCCTTGAAGCTCATGAACGGATTTTCACCTGGGTGCTCGGAAAGGTTGTTGAAACCGACCTGGTATTGGGCGAACGGATCGGGGTGGATGCCTCGACAATGGAAGCTAATGCAGCCCTCAAGACCATCGTGCGGAAGGACACGGGGAAAATTACCGGCAGATGCTTTTCAGAATGGCCTGGGAAAGCGGCATCGAGACCCCTAGCGCGGAAGAGTTGACCCGGATGGACAAGATGAGAAAAGGCAAGAAGCTCTCCAACCAGGAATGGGAATCTCCGGTAGATCCGGATGCCAGGGTCGCCAGGATGAAGGACGGCCATACCCGCTTGGGATACAAGCCCGAGCATGCCGTTGATCTGGATACCGGGGTCATGTAGCCGCGGTCGTTTATCCAGCGGACCAGGGCGATACGACCATGTTGAAGAAGACGCTGGATGAAGCTGGACGCAAACTGCAGCAAACCACTCCCACGTCGCACTCTCCGGAGGATCCAGCCGAGCTGTCGGCAGACAAAGGGTATCATGCTCGCAAGATCTTTAAAAAACAGGAAGATGCCCATTGGAAAACCCGCATTGCTGAACCGTAAACCAAAGGTTGGCTGAATTGGAACGGGGACCATGAAGTCCGCTGCGCTGTGCACAACAACCAGGCCCGGATCTCCTCCATAATCTGCAAATCGGTTGGTACCCTCCGCACGGAAATCGCATCACGCACCTTCGCCCATGTTCCGGATCGGGGAGGTATGCACCGGGTCTGGCAGCGTGGGCGCCAGAATATACAAAAACGTTACTTGATTCATGTCGCCGGCTTCAATCTTGCGGTCTTGCAATCCTGATGCGTAATCTGATCGGGTATTGAACTCCCAAGAGGGCCTCAGATGCCCTCGGGGTTGCCTTGCTCATCGTCCATGGCCGCTCAGTTGGGGCTATTTTGTTCATTTGCCTACTCACCAAAGAGAGAATCATTCTTTGCGGCCTCTGTATCTCCAATATTCGCTGAAATCAGAAGCCCATTTTTCAACACGCTCTTAGCCATGGCAACGAACGGATATTCCACCCCGAAACCCCCGCCATAGCGCCAAACGTAACGGGACCATTACGCGTTTCTAAAAAAACCCTTGCGTTCCGAGATTGGGCTTGCTACCTTCCT
>NZ_AULM01000080.1 GCF_000422285.1 Desulfatiglans anilini DSM 4660 | reverse complement strand
TGGCGGGTGTGGCAGTTCTGACAGTCCATCCCATAGGGATAGTACTTTCTGGTTCATCCGGTTTTTGCGTACTTGAGGGTTGAAAAAAGTGGACGATGACGGTTTCCTTTCTGGTGAACGCCAATTCGCCAAGAAGGAGGAAACCGATCATGTCCACGAGTCTTTTGTACCATGGGTTCAACGTCAAAGGCTATGACTACGTCAGAACAAAATACCAGGAAGGGGCTGTGATTTTCACCCTGCGACCGAAACCATTCGAACTGAGATGCTCCTCGTGTGGAGGTCAGGGAGTAATCCGCCGGGGCACGGTCACACGTCTTTTCCGGTCTTTGCCCATCGGCCGAAAACCGGTTTGGTTCAAGCTCGCTGTGCAGCGGGTGCATTGCCTTGCCTGTGGGCTTGTCCGGCAAGTCAATCTGGGGTTTGCGGACCCACGCAGAAGTTACACGCGGGCCTTTGAACGTTATGCCCTCGACCTGTCTCGAAAGATGACGATCCGGGACACGGCCCGACACCTGGGCGTCAGCTGGGATGTAATCAAAGACATCCAGAAACGCTATTTGAAACGCCGTTTTTCCCGGCCAAAGCTCCGCGGGCTGAAGCTGATCGCCATCGACGAGATCAGCATCGGCAAAGGTCATCGGTATTTGACGGTCGTTCTCGACCTCAGGAGCGGGGCAGTGGTTTTCATCGGAGAGGGCAAAGGGGCCGAGGCGCTCGAACCTTTCTGGAAGCGGCTCCGCGCCACGGGCGCAAGGATCCGAGCGGTTGCCATGGACATGTCTCCGGCCTACATTCAAGCTGTCTCGGCTCATTTGCCAGAGGCAAAGATCGTCTTCGATCACTTCCATATCATCAAGATGTTCAACGACAAGCTGTCGGATCTGCGTCGGAAATGGTTTCACGAGGTCCATGACGTCCTTCAAAAGCGGGTCATCAAGGGAACCCGGTGGCTGCTCCTGAAGAACCCTGAAAATCTCGATGCTGCGCGGGATGAACCGCGAAGGCTCCGTGAAGCCCTTGAGTTGAATCAGCCCCTCGCAACGGCCTACTATATGAAGGAGGAACTCCGTCAACTCTGGAAGCAGCGCGACAAACAGACCGCTAAAGCGTTCCTGGCCAGCTGGGCCGCCAGGGCAAGAGCATCGGGCATCGCCATCCTCATCCGCATGGCCAACTCCCTGCTTCTCCACCAAAGCGGAATATTGGCCTACTATGACTATCCGATTTCAACCGGTCCGCTCGAGGGTACAAACAACAAAATCAAAACCCTACAGAAACAGGCCTATGGGTTCAGGGACATGGATTTCTTCAAACTCAAAATCATGGCCCTGCACGAGGCAAAGTACGCTTTAGTCGGATGAACCTACTTTCTCTTGTCGCTCTCCCGGACGCTCTGGTCTTTCAGGCCCAGGGTATGGCAACCGCCGCACCCCTTCTGGCCCTCCACGAAGGCCGCGGGCTGCATGTGGGTGTACGGCATGGCCTCGAGGGCGATCAGCCCGAGCGCATGCTTCCCGGACAGGTACTGCTTGGCCTGCTCCTCGTGGCATGCCTGGCACGTCGCGATCGTGGGCAGCTGGACCTTGTCGACGTCCTGATCGCTCTGATGGGCGGACCCGTGGCAGCTGGTGCAATCCAGGGTCTCGGCCATCTTGCCCCGTTTGAAATCCTGGACCTGCAGCGGCGATATCTTGATGTGGCATTCCTCGCAATTGGAAGGCTTGGCCGCCGCCGGCCCGATGTTCCAGAAGACAAGCAGGACGGCCGCCAACGAGAACGGAATCAACTTGCGCATGACCTTTTTCCTCCTTGATTGAAAGATTCGGGTTTCATTTTCCGCCGGCCGGAACAGAGGTCTCACCCTTCGCCACCCGTTCCAGCCTGCCATATCTCCACCCGGTGCCCTTCGGGATCAACCAGATAAAACACGCGCGCATCCCAGGGATGGCGCCGAAGCGCCGTCGGTTTCAAGCCGGCCTTCTCGGCATATTCCCGGACGCCTTCAATGTCATCGACCTCCAGGGCGAGGGTGATGCCGAGCCCCCTCGAACTCTTCACGGACGACCGCCGTTCGTCCGCAACGCTGAGCCGCGCTCCCTGGGTCAACTCGAACTCCACGAACCAGTCATTTGAAAAGCGGACGGGCAGATGCAACCGGTCCCCTTCTCCTTGTCCCGCTTTTCCAGATATTCAAACAACTCGGCATAATGAACCCGTGGGACGGAAGCACTGGAGCAGACTAAAGACATTTTCAGGCATGGGGGCCTCCGAATTCAAAACAACGGAGGCGCCGACGCCGAATGGGAGATAACGGGAATTGCCGAGTCCATATGCATGAAAGAGTCTTGCCGCTGAAAGCACCTATCCTTCTCGGTAAGTCCGATGACACCCTGCGCGAAGCCTTCGGTGGCGGCAACCATATCATAGTGGGAACGGATAGCCCCTTTTGGCAGCCCTGTGGAGCCCGAGCTGTAAAGCCAGGGTTCCAGGCGGGTAGTCGAATGGTAGCCGAAAACGGATGAAAATCCGGATGGTTAAACATGGACCCTAAAAACGCGTGTTACTACGCCTATGAATGGCGGTTCACGACTTCCAGGATCGCTTTAGAGATTGGAATCTTTAAGGTTTTCAGTATAGACAGGACCTCCTGCGGAGGTTCATTGCTCCGAAACAATAGGTGACTGGGGGTCTCGAATTCCGTGGCCTGGAGCTGATCCAGGGCATGACGACACCACCCTCTTGGCTTGCCGGTCATGAACTCCGAGATATCGGATATGGTATTGGAGGGATATCTGGACAGCCGAAAAACCGTCAAGGAAAAGACGTCCTTCGAGCTGCCGACCCTGCGCGGAAAAGACGTATTGAAACGGGTAGGGACTTGTGGTCACAGAATAATGTTGGTAAAAGATACTGGGTATTGGGCATTGGATAGGGGGTGCTGGCACACAACCATTCCATCTTGAAACATTCTCGATATGGAAAGGTGCTGGGGATTCTCATCGTGTGAAGGGTTATCGACCACTCATCATCAAGCGAGCGGGCCATCGATGCGACGGTCTAAAAAAGCAACCTGCATTCTCATTCTGATATCTGCTGCTCTCTTTCTGCAGTGCACCCTGGCGATACCCGAAGGGGATATCGATCTGGAGCGGATAAACCTCCCGGAGGGATTCAAAATCCATATCTACGCTCGAGATGTGCCTGGAGCGAGGAGTATGGCGAAGGGGACCAAGAACGTGGTTTTTGTGGGCTCCCGCGATCCCGGAAATGTCTATGCCCTGGTGGATCATGATGGAGACGGGCAAAGCGATGCAAAGTACGTTCTGGCGAGCGATCTCAGCAGCCCGAACGGTGTTGCCTTTCGGAACAACTCCTTGTATGTGGCCGAAATAAGCCGGGTGATCCGTTTTGACGACATCATGGAAAGGCTGGCCGACCCGCCTGCCCCGGTGGTGGTCAATGACGATTTCCCCAGCGAGCCCCACCACGGCTGGAAGTACATCGCGTTCGGCCCGGACGGCAAGCTTTATGTGCCGGTAGGGGCCCCCTGCAATGTCTGTCTGGAGGAAGATCCCCGGTTTGCCACGATCATGCGCATGAATGCGGATGGATCCGGTCTCGAGATCTTCGCGGAAGGCATCCGGAACACGGTCGGTTTTGACTGGCATCCGGTATCGGGTGTACTCTGGTTTACGGATAATGGACGCGACTGGATGGGAGACGACAGGCCCCCGGATGTACTGGCCAGGGCGCCCCGCCCGGGCATGCATTTCGGGTTTCCTTTCTGTCATGCGGGATACCTACCGGACCCGGAATTCGGAGAGCGCCGATCCTGTAGTGAGTTTGCGAAGCCAAGCTTTAAACTGGGGCCTCACGTGGCCGCCCTGGGTATGAAGTTTTACACCGGTCAGCAATTTCCGAAGGAATTTCATAATGATATATTTATTGCCGAGCATGGGTCCTGGAACCGGACCGTGCCCATCGGATACCGGATCACCCGGGTTCGCCTAAAGGGAAGCCAGGCAGTGAGCTACGATGTGTTTGCAGACGGATGGCTTCAAGGCGCAAAGGCTTTTGGCCGGCCCGTAGACATACTGATCCTCGGAGATGGGTCCATGCTGGTCTCGGACGATCGTGCCGGTGTTATTTATCGTATCCATTACAGCCCATAACACGCTCAGGCGCCGCCCACTGAATGGGTACCGGCTGTGACGGGCTCGAGGACGTTTGCCTGCGGATTCTTCACTTGAATTGCGCTGGTTCCTGGTTCTTCCGGCCCCCCTCCCCCTCTGGGCAGTGGGAAAAGGTGTCTTGTTCCCTTTAAGCCGTTTGCAACCCCACTTTTTCCATTTCCTTGAGATCGGTAACCAGCGCGTGGCAGGCATACCGCCGGCATACGCAAGCGGTGGCCTTACCATCTGAAGCGGTCATGTGCTGAACAAAAAGAGCCGTTCCGGAAGGCTTGGTCTGTGAGGTGGAACCCAAGTACGGGACCATTTTTTTCGAGATTTAGATCTTATCCGTAAATAACGCCCACTTTTCGGTAGGCGATGATAGCAGCAGCCATATGCAGCAAAGCCATATAGGTATCGCTGAGCTTCTCATAGCGAACCAGGATTTTACGGAAGCGATTGAACCATGAATGACTCACTTCAACCACCCATCTTCTGGCTTTCCATGCGGGATTGCGCTTTTTTTCCTGGCGCTCCTCCCCCCGTGTTTTCACGTGGGGAATATAACCGTGGGCAACGATGGTCTTCAATGCGGGTTTGCCATCATAGGCTTTATCGGCACACAGATTCTGCTGGATATCGGTGGGACGGTCGATGACGATTTCTTCCAGCACCAGTTCCAATTGGGTCA
>NZ_AULM01000079.1 GCF_000422285.1 Desulfatiglans anilini DSM 4660 | reverse complement strand
AGATTGCAGCGTAAGCGGATTCGTTCATAAACGGTGGCTTTGAGAGGGGCTGTTCCAACGATATGAACAAAGACCGACGGCATGGCCAGCTCGTATAGTTTACCCTTCTCACAGCTTGGGCAGGGGTCCCCCGAGTTCAGAGCGGGGTGTTCGATGCGCACCCTGGCAGCGCCGGTGTACTGGCCTGCGCCGTTTTTCCCGTGCCCCCGGGGGTTTGGTTTGTCGCCTTTTTTCCGGACTGGTTCGGTTTTATCCTTGAGGATGTTTCGGGCTGTCTCGGTCGGGGCCCCCAGCAGGTACTTGCACAGCCGGCCGATGCTTTTTTCCGTCCGCTGAAAGAGATGGTTGGCGTTAAGATGATGGTCCTTTTGGAAGCTGTGCGCCATGCCACACCGCAACAATCCAAACGGTATCGTCTTTGATTTTATAAAAAAATCGAGACGGCGATATGATCACTTCTCGGTAGGGGAGTTCTGTACATTCAGGTATTATTCTCCCGGATTCGGGAAAATCCTCAAGCCTTCGCAGGATTTTTTCAGCCCAATTACGAAAATCAATAGCCGCTGAAGGTTTATCCTTTCGAATGTATGATAGCGCAGAAAGGAATTGAGTTTTGGCAGAAGGTGTAAATTTAACCTTCACGAAGGCTCCTTGGACAAAATGGCGTCGGCTTCAGCAAGAACTGTGTCCAGGTCATACCCTTGACCCGTTTCGATTTCCCTATCTCCCTTCGCCAAAAGGCGCAACAGCTCTTTCTCGTGTTCAGATTTCTCATAGGCATCAACACCGATTAATACCGCTGTTGCGCGACCTCTTTGTGTAATTATAAGAGGCTCATTGCTTTTTCGTAATTGTTTGAGTAGCTTTGCTGCATTTTGCCTTAAATCGCTAACCGGAATAATATTTGATAGCTTGCCCATGTCGTACCTCCTTTAGTACTTTTGCATGTATTACCAACAAACCTAAAAATCAAGCTATTTAGGTTTGACGACTCGATTTAAATACGCCAACTTTGACTTATGCGGCGCTTCTGCCGCATAATACAAGAAAAAATTAGGCTGCCAGGCCAGCAACCCGTTCGCAGTTAGCAAAATGATATTGGATAAGATTAAAGGCTGTAAAACAGTGCGCCTTGTCGGTGCCGTTCATTCGCAGAAATTTCAAATTGAAAGTGACAGTCCCTGGCAGGCTGCTTCTGGGCTGGCGTTCGAGGCCGATCCGGGGAATGTAGGGGTGAAAAATCAGGCAAGGCGCAGTTTCTCAGAACAAAATCAGGACAGCCCCTGGTAATTTCTTGAAAGAAAAGGGCCTGCAACCGGAAAATTTCTCGGGTCTTAGGGCTGTACGGCTTCGATTCCTGTCTCAGGCACCAGAATTTACAGGGTTTTTGGTTTCGCTCAAAAACCTTTTTGGAGAGGGTTTTTTTCTTGCCATTCTCTCCCCACTTCCGAACCTCTCCCCAACCTTTCCCATTTTGATGAAGGTCCCTTCGAGGGGGCCGGCGCCCGGACATTATAATAAGGAGTGCCGGCAAGATCGTCGATTCTAAGCTGCTCTGATGCGGCGCAGAGTGTTCTGCGGGTATGACATTCTTGTCGATCCCAAAGGGCTTTCCGCCAGTTTTCAAAACCTCATAGCCTTTTGAGATCGGCCCCCTGCCGCTCACAACTACAAAGCTACCTTTTCAAATCAATTGAAAAAATATCCCCGGATTTGACCGGATCCGTCAAAATCTTATGGCATATAACAAAAATATGCAGGAGACAGCATGAGGCGAGCTGCGCCTCGGCCATCCGACCTGCGACTGGGTGTCTGATCCATAGTGAACTGGGATCTTCACCGACCCGCAGCGTGACCTGCCGCGCATCGACCGGTTGGAAGGATTGGGGGTTGGCAGGCACAGCATGCAGCGAGGGGTGATGGCGGCTTCGTTGAAGGAGATAACAAGCTGTTCTGTATGGAGTTACACTGTGAGCTTGCTATAAAAGGATGTCCGGATCGCGAGCGGCAGTCAAGCCGTTTTTTGGAAAACTCGGCGCAATTCGGCGCAACACTTGATTTTGGCCGTCCATCAAAGTAATTTGTTGGGATAATTTTTTGGCATTGTCTCCGGATTTTAGGTTAGCGCGAGATCTCTGGGCTTTTACCGAAAACATGGTGAACGAAGGAGTGAGGTCTATATATGGATTCCGTATCGCTTTGTCCATTAGTGGAAATGGGGGTTAGTGATGTACGAAAATATATCCGACTTGCTCAAACAAATCGCGCTGGGAGAGGACTCTGTTCTTGAACTCAAGGCGGTTGAATTCAGCGGCAGCAAAGTCACCGGTCCCCAGAAGGACGGCATGGCGGACGAACTGGCTGCCATGGCAAATACGGCATCCGGCATCATTGTTCTGGGGGTTGACGACAAGACCAAAGTGATTCGAGGGATACCACCAGAAAAACTTGACATCGTTGAAGACTGGCTTCGTTCCATCTGCAACGATTCCATTGACCCGGCCCTCGATTGCGTGATTCGAAAGCTCATTGTGCCTGATCAACAAGGTGGTGACAAAACAATCCTGCGAATCGATGTACCCCGCAGCCTGTTTGTCCACAAAAGCCCAAACGGCTATTTCCGCCGCCTTGGGAGTTCCAAGCGCGAGATGAAACCGGATGTCCTCGCGCGGTTATTCCAGCAGCGCAGTCAGGTGCGGCTTATCCGTTTCGATGAACAAACGGTTCCGGGCACAACGATCGATGATTTGAATCCCAAGCTATGGAGCAGATTCCGAACAGTCATCTCACCTAAAGCGGATCAGGAATTTCTCGAAAAAATGAAACTTGTTGCCAAGGACGAAGACGGCACCATCCGAGCCACAGTCAGCGGTGTTTTGATGGCCTCGGATGCCCCGGAGTCTTTTATGTCCAGCGCTTTTATTCAGGCGGTTTGTTACCGAGGCACCGAGCGCAACGCCGCCTATCAACTGGACGCCAAGGACATTACTGGCCCACTTGATGTTCAGATCCGGGACGCCTGCAAGTTTGTGGAAAGAAACATGCGGGTCTTTGCCATCAAAGCGCCCAATCGGATTGAAACCCCGCAGTTCTCCATGAACGCGGTATTCGAGGCGGTGGTCAACGCTGTGGCTCATCGGGATTACTCCATTTACGGTTCCAAGATTCGCCTGCATCTGTTCTCTGATCGACTGGAAATCTTCTCGCCCGGCGCGATCCCCAACACCATGACTATTGAGAGCATTTCGGAGCGGCAATCGTCACGGAATGAATTGATCAGTTCCTTGCTGGCGCGTTGCCCTATGAATGTGGATGCTATCGGCAGTCAGCGGAATTTCATCATGGACAAGCGCGGCGAAGGTGTGCCGATCATCATCACCGAGAGCGAAAGACTGTCTGGCAGGAAACCGGAATACAGACTTCTTGATGACTCTGAGCTGATGTTGACGATATTCGCCGCACAACCACCCCATGGCGAAGACTGATTTTACGGATGGAGTCGCTTTGGCAATGCAGCACCGTTCATAACATGCGGCCCCTCTGTATCAATTCGAGTGAGACACGCCCCCCTGGAATATTTAGTGTAGGGCGGGTAAGCTTTTGATTCATGAGCAAGGTAACCCAAATTGCATAAAAAAGGCTCATGGCTGAGGAAACGAGCCGCGAGCTCTATGGGTGATCCTGTCCCCCCAGCGTTCCGGAGCGCAAAACATGGCATTTTTTTCCATCATGGCAATATTCTGCACACTATCCGGCTGGCGGTAGAGCACGCCATTCTGTGGAAACAAGACCGGGATATAGCCGAGGCGGTGAAGGAGAAATACTCAAACTATTTCGAGGAAGGAATGCATGAACTCCTGCAATAGAAATCCAGCATTTCGATCCGTTTTATCCCGGGCCCAGGGCTGCCTCCTTGGCCAGCTCGCGGGAGATGCCCTCGGCAGCCTGGTCGAGTTCCGGTCGCCGGAGGAGATCCGTCGCAGGTATCCGGATGGCGTGCGGGAACTGGCCGATGGCGGCACATGGAACACCCTTGCCGGTCAACCGACGGATGACTCGGAAATGGCCCTGCTGCTGGCGCGGATGCTGACAGAGCGTAGGATCTATGACCCTGAGGCCGCGTTTCAGGCCTATCGATTCTGGCTCGACTCCGATCCTTTCGACTGCGGCATGACCATCTCCAGCGGCCTGCGGGGGCGTCCGAATCCAGACAGCCAGGCCAATGGGGCCATGATGCGGATCAGCCCCCTGGGCATCTTCGGAGCCAACCACCCATTGGAGACAGTGGGCGACTGGGCCAGGCAAGACGCTGCCCTGACGCATCCCAACCCGGTGTGCCTGCAGGCCAACGCGCTTTTCACCATGGCGATTGCTCATGCCGTTGCATCCGGCTGCGAGGCCGGCAGGCTCTACCTGAATATCAGAGGGTGGACCGTCGATTTGGCCGTCGACCCGGCTCTCATGGACGCCGTTTTTGGAGCCGCCGAAGCACCGCCGGCTGACTATGTCCGGCAGCAAGGCTGGGTTTTGATCGCGTTTCGCAATGCCCTGTGGCAACTGCTCCATGCCCCGTGTTTTGAAGAAGGCGTCGTCGACACGGTCATGAGGGGAGGAGACACCGATACGAACGCGGCCATTTGCGGGGCGCTCTTGGGCGCTGTGGGCGGCCTCGACGCCATACCCGTCCGATGGGTCGACCGGGTCCTGAACTGCCGGCCCGAGGCCGGGCAACCTGGCGTCCACCGCCCGCGACCAGCGTGCTTTTGGCCGGTGGATGCGCTGGAACTGGCTGAAGGGTTGATCCGGGGTGGTGAATGAGGAGGAAATGTGGACGATGTACAGCTGCAGCTCCTGGTCGATCTGCACAAATCACAATTCAGGCAGGGGCCAGGCGGGGAGGCCGAAACAAAACGGGCGATGGAACTGGCGGGACTCGACCGGTCGCGCCATTTGAAGATAGCGGATATCGGCTGCGGCACC
>NZ_AULM01000078.1 GCF_000422285.1 Desulfatiglans anilini DSM 4660 | reverse complement strand
GGCGAACGGCGGGGACGCATTCAAGCGATGCTTCCAGTGCGGGCTGTGCGACACGGTGTGTCCGTGGAACCGGGTGCGGAGCTTCAGCA
Organism: Desulfatiglans anilini DSM 4660; assembly: GCF_000422285.1. Taxonomy (NCBI): domain Bacteria; kingdom Pseudomonadati; phylum Thermodesulfobacteriota; class Desulfobacteria; order Desulfatiglandales; family Desulfatiglandaceae; genus Desulfatiglans; species Desulfatiglans anilini. Next base: position 5,071 of record NZ_AULM01000078.1, on the reverse strand, counting down.
TCCGCAAGATCGTGCGGCAGGCCGCGTTCGGGATGACCGAGATCGAGAGCGACGAGATCTGGCGCTGCACGACGTGCGGGAGATGCCCGCAGCAGTGCCCGAGGGACGTCAAGCAGATCGAGTCTGGGATCGCGCTGCGGCGGGTGGCGACGGAATACGGGGTGTTCCCGACCTCTGTGAAGGCGGTCCGGACGGTGAGCGCGAGCCTGGTGGGGGAAGGCAACCCGCTGAGCGAGGAGCGGAAGAAGCGGGCGGACTGGGCGAAAGGCCACTCGGTGGAGGAGTTTACCGAGGAGAAGGAGGTGCTGTATTTTCCGTGCTGCTACCCGAGCTACGATCCGCGGTTGAAGAAGGTGGCGCAGGCGACGGCCGACATTCTGAACCAGGCGGGGGTGAGCTTCGGGATTCTGGGGAGCAAGGAGAACTGCTGCGGGGAGAGCATCCGGAAGACCGGGGACGAAGAGCTGTTCAAGCGCCTGGCGAAGGAGAACATCAAGACCTTCATCGACAGCGGGGTGAAGAAGATCCTGGTCTCCTCGCCACACTGCTACCACACGTTCAAGAACGAGTACCCGGAGTTCAGCGTGCACTTCGAGGTGGTTCACGTCTCGGAGTTTGTTGCGCAGTTGATCGAGGAAGGGCGGCTGACCCTCGAAAAGGAGTACCCGAAGCGGGTGACGTACCACGACCCGTGCTATCTCGGGCGTCACAACGGGATCTACGACGCGCCGCGGGAGGCGCTCAAGCGGGTGCCGGGCCTCGAACTGGTGGAGATGGCGGACTGCCGGAGCGACAGCTTGTGCTGCGGCGGGGGCGGGGGCCGGATCTGGATGGAGACGCCGAAAGGGGAGCGTTTTTCGGATCTGAGGCTCGAGCAGGCGATCGAGGCCGGGGCCGAGGTGCTGGCGACGGCCTGCCCTTACTGCATCGCGAACTTCGAGGACAGCCGGCTGACGCTGGAGCTGGAGGATAAGCTGGAGATCAAGGAGATCACCGAGATCATCCGGGAAGTCATTGCCGGATGAGATGATATGGTTTGCAGTCCTGCAGGAGAAGGGCCGGAGCGCGGTCTTCCCGGCGGACACGATTGAGCGCGGATGCAAAGGCCCCTGCCCTGGGGCCGCAACCGATCTGCTGAGGTGAAGAAAGTGGAAAAAGAAGAACACGTGCTGGAAGAGAAGATCCGACAACTGTGCAAGGGTCTCGGGAAGGAAGATTTCGGGGACGTGCTGGTGGTGGGCGGGGGGATCAGCGGGATCCAGGCCTCGCTGGATCTGGCCACGGCGGGGTTCAAGGTCTACATGATCGAGAAATCCCCTGCGATCGGCGGCCACATGGCGCAGCTGGACAAGACGTTTCCGACCAACGACTGCTCGATGTGAATTCTCTCTCCGAAACTGGTCGAGGTCGGCCGGCATCCGAACATCGAGGTCCTCACCTACACCGAGGTGGACCGAGTCGAAGGGGAAGCGGGGGATTTCAGGGTGACCCTGAGGACGAAGCCCCGGTATATCATCGAGGAGAACTGCACGGGGTGCGGGACCTGCGCGGAGTATTGCCCGGTGCAGTACCCGGACCAATACAACCAGGAGATCAGCGACAACAAGGCGGTGCACATCTATTTTGCGCAGGCGATCCCGCTGATCGCCTATATCGACGAGAGCTGCCTGTATCTGAAAGAGAAGAAGTGCCGGATCTGCGAAGGGGTGTGCAAGACCAATGCGATCGACCTGAACCAGAAGGAAGTGAAGCGTGAGGTGAAGGTCGGGGCGATCCTGCTCTCCTCGGGCCTCGAGCCGTATGACCCCGGCGTGAAGCATGAATACGGCTACGGGAGGCTGCAGAACGTGGTGACGAGTATGGACTTCGAGCGGCTGTTGTGCGCGACCGGTCCATACGAGGGAGAGATCCTGAGGGCCTCGGACAAGAAGCATCCGCACAAGATCGCGTGGATCCAGTGCGTGGGCTCGCGGCGGGTGACGCCGGGGGACAACAGCTACTGCTCGGCGGTCTGCTGCACCTACGCGCAGAAGCAGGTGATCCTGACCAAGGACCACGACGCGGAGGCGGAGTGCACGATCTTCCACAACGACGTTCGCTCGTACGGGAAGGACTTCGAGCGCTACTACGAGAGGACCTCGCAGCTTCCGGGGATACGGTTCATCCGCAGCTATGCATCGGTTGTGCGGGAGGACCCGGTCACGAAGAACGTGTTTATCCGCTACGCGACCCCGGACGAAGGGGTGAAGGAAGAGGCGTTCGACATGGTGGTCCTGTCGGTGGGGTTGAACCCGCCGGTGGGTGCGAAGGCGCTGGCGGAGACCTTCGGGGTTGCATGCACGGAGCACGGGTTCTGCGAGATCCACCCGACGAACCCGATGGAGACGAGCCGTCCCGGGATCTTTGTGAGCGGTGGTTTCCAGGGCCCGCTGGACATCCCCGAGTCGGTGTTCAGTGCGAGCGGGGCGGGGTCGCAGTGCGGGGAGTTTCTGGACCGCCGCCGTGGGAGGCTGACAACGGAGCGGGTCTACCCGGATGAGAAGGATGTTTCGGAGGAAGAGCCGCGGGTGGGCGTGTTCGTGTGCCACTGCGGGGCGAACATCGGCCGGGTGGTGGACGTGCCCTCGGTGGTGGACTACGCCCTGACGCTGCCCCATGTGGTCCATGCGCAGGAGCAGCTGTTTTCCTGTGCGACGAACTCGGCGAACGAGATCACGGACATGATCAAGGAGAAGGGCCTGAACCGGGTGGTGGTGGCGGCCTGCTCGCCGAGGACGCTCGAGATGCTGTTCCGCGACACGCTGCGGGAGGCGGGGATCAACCAGTACTACTACGAGATGGCGAACATCCGGGAGCACAACTCGTGGGTGCACTCGAAGGAGAAGGAGGAGGCGACGCAGAAGGCGAAGGACATCACGCGGATGTCGGTGGCGCGCGCCTGCCTGCTGGAGCCGCTGCAGGAGATCGACCTGCCGGTGAACAAGACGGCCCTGGTGGTGGGCGGGGGCATTGGGGGCATGACCTGCGCGCTGTCGATCGCCAAACAGGGCCACGAGGTCTACCTGCTCGAAAGGGAGGCGGACCTGGGCGGGATGGCGCGGCGGATCCACTATACCCTCGAAGGCCTGGATGTCCAGAAGTACCTGCACGAGCTCGAACGGGAGGTCTACCAGCACCGGCTGATCCACGTCTACACGGAGGCGGAGATCACGGAGGCGACCGGGTACGTGGGGAACTTCGTGACGCGGGTGAAGACGGGCCATCGGGAGGTGGAGATCCACCACGGGGCGGCGGTGATCGCGACCGGTGCGGTGGAATATCGGCCGACCGAGTACCTCTATGGGCAGAACGAGCAGGTGGTGACGCAGCTCGAACTCGAGGAGCGGATCGCGCGCCGGGACGAGGCTCTTGCCGGTGCGCAGAGCGTGGTGATGATCCAGTGCGTCGGGTGCCGGCAGGCGGACCGGCAGTACTGCAGCCGGGTGTGCTGCAGCCAGGCGGTGAAAAACGCGCTGAAGCTGAAGGAACTCAACCCGGAGATGGATGTCTATGTCCTGTACCGGGATATGATGACCTACGGGTTCCGGGAGGATTACTACCGAGAGGCGTCGAACCGGGACGTGAAGTTCATCCGGTGGGAGCCGGAGCAGAAGCCGCAGGTGAGCGAGGCCGAGGAAGGGGGCCGGAAGGTGGTGCGGGTGGTGGTGCCCGATCCGATCCTCGGGGAGGAGTTGGCGATCGATGCGGACTACCTCACGCTGTCGGCGGCGGTGATCCCTGCCTCCGGGGCGGAGGAGCTGTCGCGGCAGTTCAAGATCTCGCTCGGGCCGGATGATTTTTTCAAGGAGGCGCACGTCAAATTGCGGCCGGTGGAGTTTTCGACGCAGGGCGTGTACCTGTGCGGCACGGCGCACTACCCGAAGCACATCCCGGAGGTGATCAATCAGGCTTACGGGGCCGCGGGCCGGGCGCTGACCCTGCTCTCGCACGACATCGTGACGGTGTCGGGTGCGGTGTGCGAGGTGGAGGAGAAGAAGTGCATGGGGTGCGGGGCGTGCCTTGCGGCGTGCACCTATGGAGCGATCGAGTTCCGGGATACGCGCCAGGGTCAGAAGGCGGTGGTCAACCCGGTTCTGTGCAAGGGGGACGGGCTGTGCAACGCGGCGTGTCCGACCGGGGCGATCCGGCTGAAGCACTTTACGGACGAGGAGATCATCAGCCAGATCGATGCGGCGATACCGGAGGAAGAAGGCCTGCCGCAGATGGATGCGGCGGTTGGAGATGTGTAGGATGATCGAACCAGGCAACGCCGGGATGAGCGGCGAAGGGGGTGAGAAGGAATGAGTGCAGGGGCCAAATTTAAGCCCAGGATGCTCGGGTTTGTATGCCACTGGTGAGCGTACGGCGCTGCAGACATGGCTGGAGTTTCCAGACTACAATATTCGAATGAGATCAGGCTGATTCGCGTCATGTGCTCGGGCAGGGTGGATCTGGAGTTTGTGCTCAGAGCCTTCTCGAACGGACAGGACGGAGTGTTCATAGGCGGCTGTCATTTAGGCGAATGCAACTATATCACGCACGGGAACTACCATACGTTGAGCATGGTGCTGCTGTGCAAGCGGATCATGGAGCACATCGGGCTGAATCCGGAGCGGCTGCGGATCAAGTTCATGTCGGCCGGGGACGGAATCCCCTTTGCGGAGTACATGACGGATTTCAGCCGGACGATCAAGGAGCTTGGCCCGATCGGCGAGGGGGAGGGGCTGGATCCTGCGGAGTTGAAGGAGAAGCTCGATGCGGTCCGGAAGCTGGTTCCTTACATCAAGGTGGTGAAGCGGGAGAAGCTCGAACACCGTCTGACGAACAAGGCGGAGTACGAAGGGTTCTACACCCGGGAGGAGATCGAGGAGCTGTTCCGGGACGTGGCCTCCTACTACATCGACCCGGAGAAGTGCCAGGCGTGTATGACGTGCTTCAGGCGCTGCCCGGCCGAGGCGATCATCGGGGGGAAGAATCTGATCCATGTGATCGACCAGGACAAGTGCATCCGGTGCGGGACTTGCTTCGAGGT
>NZ_AULM01000077.1 GCF_000422285.1 Desulfatiglans anilini DSM 4660 | reverse complement strand
GAACCGCTGCCGAGGTCGAGCACTCGGGTTCCCGTTTCAAGACGCAGCGCCGCGCCAAGAGTGGCGAGCTTTTCGGGTGTGAACGGGTTATGGATGCGGTGAGCACTTTCGGTAATGTTGAAGATCCGTGGAATATCCAATGCGGAAAAATCTCCTTTTGGCTGTGAATAGATTCAGTCACTGCCTAACGGTCAATATTGTAACCGGGTTGAAGCTTGTCTTCATTCCAGGTGCAATCTTAAGCGTTGGATTGAAACACGGTGAGTGTGAGGAATTTCCACTACCGTCGGGAATGATGTTCCCTCATGTTTCAGCGCACCTTTTTGCGCGCATAACTCCAGCTGGACTACCGATCGGGCAAATCATCGTAAAAGTCACACTGAATGTCAATCTAATTTCGTTTAGATATTGAACAGAAAGAGCGGTTTCAGTTCGAAGGGGATTCTGCACGTCTCGTAGGCGCTGCATTGGGGTCTGTCAGGATTGAAATGGGACGTAGAAAAGGGGAAGGTGTGCAGACGTCAAGGAGGCAAAAGTTTATCCCTATCACGATCATTATAAACTGCACGCTCATTGTCATACTTCTCAATAATGTTATACCTTGGTTTCATCTATCGGCAATATCTATTTCCCATGTAGAACAGTGATTATAAATATTTGTTTTGTTCCGATATAAATGACCTGATAATTTCCGTAAATGAACTCTCTGAATTCCCGTTCATTGATTTCAGGGACAATCCTCCCAATTTCTGGATTGGACTGAAGTTGCTCAACCTTTGAAAATACTGCACGAATCCATTTGTCTGCTGCATAGGTTTGAATTGAAAAATGTAATCAACTATTTCCGATATCCTTTCAACAGCAAGAGGAGACCACACTATCTGCATTGAGGAACTCGCTTCAATAATTTGTCTTTGGCCTCTTGGTGAAGGATGCCTTCTCCTTTTGCCAGTTGGTTGAGAGAGCTTTGAACGTCTGAAAGGAGTTCCATCTTTTTTTGCATGGCTTCAAATTCACTTGCGCTCAACAGCACGGCAACGCCTTTGCCATGCTGTGTAATGATAACCGGGCGCTTCGTCTTATGGACTTGTTTGATATAAGAAGCCATGGCATTTCTGACTTCCGACATTGGCCTGATGTCTTGATCAATTTTGAATTTTTGTATTTTGCACCTCATTCGATATTCATTTTGTATAAAATACCATACAAATTCATGTGCGATCGAGTGTTTTTTACTAGGGATAACTTTTCAATCGAAGCTGTGAAAGAGGCCGTCATCACACACTAAAATGCGCTTGGGCTGCCGTCCCCGTTTTTATCGATATTCCGGTCCAGGGCGTAAATCGCCGGGGGATAGGCCTCGACCTTTTCCTAGTGGGAGACAACTCCTTCAGGAGGCTGAAGAGCTCGTCAAAGACCCTGCGGATCAATTCCCCCGGGACGTCGTAATAAGAGAGAAAATCGATGGCCATGGAATCATGGGGCTGCCTTCATCATGCCTTGGCTCAGTTGCAGGCCACGGAATTCGAGACCCCGAATCACCTATTCTTTCGACGCAATAAACCCCTGAAGAAGGTCCTGTCTACGCTGAAAACAATTAAGATTTCAATTCCTAAACCGATTCTGGAATCTGTGAACCACCATTCAGAGGCGTAGTAACACGCGTTTTTTAGGCCTGCATCTAACTGTTCGGATTTAATGCCGTTTTCGGCTACCCTTTGACTGCCCACCCGGAACTTAGGTTAAGGATGCCGTAAATGACTGTCAGAAATTGACGGCGTGCAGCTCCTTTTTGACGAGCAAAAATGGTACATTTTTAGACGCCCGTTGACATATTCTCCATATTCGACTTTTCCATTGATTATAGTCATCAGGACCTTAATATTTTTTATATCTTCCAAATCAACCATCATAGGGTCTTGGGACAGAACAACCAAGTCAGCGAATTTTCCTGGCATGATGCTCCCGATCTTTTTTTCCGCTCGCAATGCGTACGCCGCTTCAATAGTCATCATCTTCAGGCACTGCAAAACCTCTAGTGTCTGTTCCTCGATTGGCTCGTCGCATTCACCGCTGTATACTGTGAAAATATTGCTGCCGGTAACCATGGCGTGGATTTTGAGCATCGGATTGATGGTTTGCTCCCCGTACGACGGCCAATCGCTGTCTAGCGCCATATGGATGTCTCTAAGAGAAAGATCATACCATCTTTTGTAATAAGCAATGTTATCATCACCGATCCCTCTTCTGAGGTAGGTATTCAGTTCACACCGCGAGAAGGGCTCGATTAGCGCGACAATGTCACTGTTCTCATACAGCTCGAACATGTCGTCTCTGAGAAAGGAGTTATGAAGGATCATGTGCCGGTTAATGTTAGGCTTTCCCTCCAGAACAGAAGCGATGGCCAACAAACTGGTTTCGATCCCCAGATCTCCCATGGCATGAATGGCAACTTGGTATCCTAAATCATCGGCTCGTTGGATAACGGCTGATAATTCATCTTCAGATAAATGAAGACGACTATTTTGATAGAGACTATCCTCCGGCAAGTTCTCCTTCAGATCATCCGAAAAAACAGGCCGTGAACTAAAACCATCACATACCGACCTTTCTGCATAAATTTTGATCCCGTTGACCCAGATGTTATGCGCAAGCGCTTCCTTGGGAGCATAGGCCTCATACCAATTTCCGAAAACATCTCCACAGCTATGATTGAAATTGAGGTAAAGGAATACACGATTGCGTACACGACCTTTATCGGCGTATGCTAAAATGAAATCCAGCCATTCTTGGTCGGTATACATGTTCCCAAAAGAGGTGATACCGTTTTCTACTGCCATCGCTTGGACGCGATCAAGGGTATTGTAATCAAAATAGGGCTGAGCACCGTTGAATAGATGGGTGTGCGGATCGATAAACCCCGGGAAAACTGTTTTACCTTCCAAATTAATGACCACCGTGCCGGGTTTGCGCATTGCCAATATGGTCTGATCATCTCCGACAGCTTTTATTTTGCTGCCTTGTATATAAACGGCACTGACCGTCTCCATGTTTTCGGTCACATCCAAACTGCCGGTCATCGTATAGAAAGTGGCATTATGCAAAATGAGGCTTTTTGCGCAGGCAGCGTCCACGATAAGGAAAGAAAGGACAAAGAAAATACAAACCAGAGTGTTGAGCTTTTTCATACGTCCTCCTGACGATTGGCCCTGATGTCGAAAAAACATCCATCGCTGAATCACATCAGGTTAAGAAAAAAAACCAGGTCCTTTGGCAGCCCTGCCTATCGATGGCATTGGAGTTCCGTTGATCATTTGTATGATGAAGCGGCTGATTGTCTTGTCAGCAGAAAATATTCTTTCTTATCAGTATCGTCATGTTTTATTATTACCTGGATTTTGCATCTGAATAGAGAGAACGGGTAGAAAGCATCTGGGAACGGTTGCTACAATGGGGGTTACGAAGCCAACCTATAAAAACAGGAAGGTCCCCAGATGGTAAATCCAAGAAATCAAATTTTCTCAAAATCCGCAACCGTAATGGATTTAGCCAAAAAGGCGCGAAGGCCAAGAAAATCAGCTTATGATATGTGCAGCGAGCAGCTGAGTGCATTTAACGGCGTTTTGCCGCTGATCAAATTTTAACCGGTCCTTCTAGTTTGACTCGCTCCCTCATGGCTAAACCGGCGGGGAGCAAGGTACAGGTAGTTTGAGACGTACGGGGAACATAAGCACCTCCTGGGAAGAGGTTTGGGAGAAAAGGAATTTTAAATACTCATTAAAATATAACTTTGAAAATGTAAATACAATTAGTATCCATCCGGAAATAATTTCCCGGTAGAACCCAGTTTCCAATCCGGAAATGATGATTTTTGGTTAATCTCAAGGAAATCAAGCGTTTGCGCCGAGGCGACCTGCAGGTCGCCGCACAAGTAAACGTGCAGGTTGACGCCGAGATGGGCCAAAAAGACCATTTCCAGATGGCAACGATCTAAAGTAAGTGAGGGAGATTTATATCTGATAGCGCAATCCAAGATATATAAATCGTAGTAGCCGATCACAGGAGATGCATTTTCCCCTGGCGTCAGCGGCTAAATTTTTCTAGGGTGCTTTGCCAGGAGGGAACAGCACCTTAGCAGAGACCCTGTATCAAATTCGTAGTCGTCAGATCAGAGAGGAAGACCTCTCGTTTATCCGCGATACCATCTCCCGGCATTGGGAACGCGGTCGAAGCGCCATTTCCCGAGTGCTGTGTGAGCACTGGGACTGGCGGCAGCCGAACGGGCAACTCAAAGGGATGGCCTGCCGTGCGCTCCTGCTCAAGCTCGAAGAAAAAAAGGTCGTCAACCTCCCTCCTGCTTTGTCCACAACGAATTATCGGAAGCCCCGTAAGTCTGTTCGACGCAGCTATAGCTACGACACCTCGGAGATTCACGGAACGGTCTCCGAGTTTGGCTCTTTGAAAATCGAGATGGTCCGGCGCATCCCGGATGAAGGCCTGTGGGATCACCTGGTCGACAAGTACCATTACCTGGGGCGCCCCCGAATCGTCGGGGCATACTTGAAGTACTTGGCCTACCTGGACGGACACACCTGGTGGCTTGCCTCGGTTGGGCCTCAACGGCCTCCTGCAATGGCTGTGGGTCATGGCGGGGCCGGCAGCGGCTTTCTTCATGATCCATTCCAACCGCTCGAAGGAAGCCTTGCAAGCGCTGATCAAGGACTGGGCCGGCATCCTGGTCTCGGACGGATACGGCGTGTACCGCCAATGGGTCGGGCTGCGGCAGACCTGCCTTGCTCATCTGATCCGCAAGGCCAAGGAACTCTCCGAAAGGAAAGACCCGGACATAAAACGCTTCGGTCTCTGGGCGACCCATGAACTCCAACGACTATGTCATATGGCCAATGCGCCCCCCTCCGTCGGAGAGTGGCAGGCCTTTTATGCTCGTTTGATCCCCTTGATCACCCTTCATGAGGAGCGTAAGGATGATACCGGCAGATTTGCACGCCGTCTTCGCAGGGAGATCGAAAACCTTTGGACGTTCCTCTCCGAGCAGGGTGTGGATCCCACGAACAATCATGCTGAGCGGATGCTCCGATTCGCCGTGCTGTGGCGCAAATCCAGCCAGGGTACATCCAGTGAAAAAGGCAATCGCTGGGTGGCGCGTGCCCTCTCACTCAGGCAGACATGCCGTCTGCAGAAAAAAACAACCTTCCCCCTCCTTGTTGATGCCCTGCGCGCCTACTTCCGGGGTCAGGAACCCGACCTCGCCTGGATCGCTCAGCCCACCCTTTAATCCACACCCCGTGATCGCTTACTTCTTGGAAAGTTATCTCTGTATGAGTTTTTTTCCCAATCGGTGCGCCTTTCCCGCTAACAAGGGAGAAATCTCATTTGACTTTTTGGTCCCTGGTTTTGTGATTTTTCCCACTATGTTGTACCCTCCGTAGTGTAAAACTTCCCTGACCGCCCGGAGGGCTCCCCTGCTCTCAGGAAAAATGAAATTGAAAGGCCACGGTGTCGTGCAAGCCGTCACAACAACGGCGCGCTTTCCTTTCTGCTTTGGTTCTGGCATTCCCCTAGGACTTTCGCCCATAAATACCGGCACATTGCGATCGAAAAGAAGCTTTAGCGGCGCGGACATATTCCCCCAGTGCGTCGGCGTGCCAATAACCAAGGCATCAGCATCCTGAATCTTCTTACCCACTATGTGCGCATCATCTTCAGGCAAAATACATCTTTCTTTCTCTCGGCAGGCCATGCAGGCTGTGCAAAATTTCATGTCGAGATTGCATACATCAATCCACTCGATAGCATGTTCGGCCGATAGGGATTCCGTTACCGCCTTTAGAAGTGAAGCGACCGTTCCATTTCGCCGAGGGCTTCCGTTCAGCACCAATATTTTCACTTTATGGTCTTCCCTCCAGTTTTCCCGGCTGTGCGGCACACGGCAGCGTGTCCGCAACAGCCACCGTTTGGCCCTTCCTGCAACTCCTTTTGCATGGATCTAAAGAATATCTTGAGTCGGATCACTTCAGCATCTCTCCCTGCTCATTCCACCCCTCGGCCAGGACCGGCCGCTTGGCCAACCGTTCCAGTACCTCTCGTGACGAATCCATCTCGGTTTTTCCCCACTTTTCGAGTCGCCCGGCAACCCCCAAATCACCGCGTCATCAGCGCGAACACGCCCCAGCCCAGGTATTCACGCGTGTAAGCGGCGTAGCGCTCGGGTTCCGAGGTCAGTTGGGC
>NZ_AULM01000076.1 GCF_000422285.1 Desulfatiglans anilini DSM 4660 | reverse complement strand
CCCAGATGGACCAGCTTTCCTTCGCAGGTTGCAAGACCGCCGCAGATTTCGCGCAGGCTATGGGCGCGCCCAAACTGGCAGAAAAGCATCGCGACAAATTGTCCCCAGCACGTAAATCCCCTGGCATGCCGTTCCGCCCGAGTCTCTTTCACCGCCGCCTCAAATTCCGCCCGCGGAAAAAGTTGCAGCAACTGGCTAAATATGCTACCGAACCTGTTCATGGGTATCAGCCTCCTCTTGGTGTGTTTGTTTTTCCCAAAATCCTTATACACCAAAGAGGCTATACCCAGAAACCTCGATCACCTTCCCGACTCCACCTTGCGCTTCACCTCCGCCCTAAACGCCCGCAATTCCTAATTTGGACAAGAGTGACATTCAGTATCAGATTCAGAAAGCAGATGACGAGGTGCTCTTTTTCACGGCCAGCTCCCCGGTAAAGAATTTCGAAGAGATGGAAGAGCAATTCGAGGGAGTGATGCAATCCGTGCAGATCAAATAAGCACAGCGATCTTACCGGCAAGGAAGAAAAAATGAGACCGCCAAGAAGCCAAGAAGCGGATTGCCGGTCTCACGGACGAAGAGGTGAGCAGGATGGCACAGCAATCAGACCAACTTCCGGCCGGAGGCAACGGTGTAGGAGCGGTTGTTGGGGCAGTGGTCCTCATTTTTTTGTGCTGCTAATCAACGACATCCTGGGCTTTACTGATGTGTTTCCTTTCGTGAGGAAACATTAGTGCGTGACCTTTGCGACCAAGATTTATTTTTATTGCACGTGGGCTGCGGTATTTTTTTGTGCGGCCTGCTTGTGCTGATGGCGGGCTGCGCGGGAGGAATCTACCGTTCTGAAACGAGGCTGGATTGCCACGGCCTACCAGCCCGCATGGAACTCGCCTCTGTTCCCTTCCATCCCCAAAGAGAATACCAGTGCGGTCCAGCAGCTCTAGCAAGCGCTTTGGAATTTTCAGGTTGTAAGGTTTCTCCAAAGAAGATCAGCAGTGAAATCTACACGCCGAGCCTAGAGGGTAGTCTTCAGCCCCTTTTACTGAGTGCGGTCCGCAGCCGAAGCCGTCTGCCCTACATTATCGACACGTTTGAAGCTCTCATTAGGGAGATTGCGGCAGGGCACCCCGTTGTTGTTCTGCAGAACCTCTCCCTGGGCTTCTACCCGATTTGGCATTACGCGGTGGTGATCGGTTACGATCTGGACAGAAAGATCATCATCCTTCGGTCCGGTGAAGATTCGAGGATGGAAAGGGGCTGGCGAACCGTTGAAAAGACGTGGGGACGCGCGGAAAACTGGGGCTTCGTCGTCCTCCGGCTCGATGAACTGCCGGCTAGTGCCGATGAGCCATCCTACATGGGCGAAAAGCCCTTTCTTACGGTTGTCGATGCCTTTAGCCCTTAGGACATGATTCGCTCTTCCGATTTCTTTGCAAGCGTGAGCGTCTTTTGCATCCGCTACTACCCCTCCTTAGCTCTACAACGATACATACGGCATTGCTCCATCAATCTCCTGGAGTTTTTTCTTCCGGTGCGAGATGTGGGCCCGGTGGTTTCGAGCTGGTATGCAGGCTATCTGATCAAGTAGCGATTCAACAGAGTGCTTTCTCATTGGCAGCAGAACGCACAGCAAGACTCTATCTAAGCGCGACAGCGTAATGGATGGTGCTTTTTTCCCCAACCTGATCTTCAGGTGCCAGAGAAAAAAATCAGCCAACATGCATGTAAGAATATGATGATGCCAACCGGGAAATTTTCTTACTTCATAATGGTCCATGCCCAGTTCCGTTTTTGCTTCTTCAAAGCATTCTTCTACGGCCCATCGTAGACCGCTCAATCATACTAGCGTCTTTAATGCTACAGTTTTGGATATGCGGGACTTTATCCAGAAGCGGCTTTTTGTTTGACAAATAAGCGGTTTTCTGCCGTAAATAATTTTCAATCGGCGACTTTTTATGGACCTTTTTGAAAGGAGCCTCACCATGCCGCTCGTACATCTGAAAACCCCTTGGAATGCAACGGTTGAGAACTGGGAAGCAAGAGGTCTCTCTGATGCTGCAGCCTTTCCGGGGCTTGCCGGCGATTGCGGTGTGGCCAGGCCGGGTACGATCCCGGTGGTGCATCGCTTCCTCGATCTCTTTAAGATCAAGGATTTCCCAATCCGTTTCGCCTCTTCAAGCAACGAGTTCTCAGTCATGCCGCCCGATCCGGATTGCGCGAATGCCTGGCCGCCCTGCATCCGTGCCTGGGAGGTGCTCGAGCCGGTGCCCCTGTTCGCCGTCGCCTTCGAACAGGCCTGGTATCACATGGGTACGACCTTGGGCGAATTGATCGAATCCTTGAGTCTTACCCCCGCCGAAGAACTCGAGATACATGTGTTTACATGGGACCGCATAAAGGTGAGTCGGGATCTCGAGAGTACAGACATTGTCGACAAGGCAAGTGAGAGCAGCCTGACCCGGCATGACAGCTCGCAGGTCGTCAGCCGGATGGAGAAGGAGAAGGAATGGCAACTTGGTGCCAATGTCGGACTCAGCTACGGCGTGACAGCCGGCATTGATTTTAGCATGGGGGAGTCGCTCAGCGACTCGATAGAGCGCCGTCGTGAAGAACGCCAGGAACAAACCAACAAGACCACCTACAAGCTGCGCTCCGAGCGCAAGCTCAAGATCTCGACAGTGCACGAAACCGGTTTCGAAGAAAAGCGCAGGCGTGTACTCAAGAACCCAAATCCGACAAGGTCGGTGACCTACAATTTTTACGAGACGCTGTCGCATTATCGTGTAGACCTGGCTATGGTCGAAACGGATCTGGCGATCGCGCTGCCGAATCAACTGCCGTTGATCACACCCGAGTGGGTCGTCTGCCATGAAGGGATCCTGCGCGGGCATTTGCTCGATGAAAGCCAGGAGGGCGGGTTCGCCTCCGCGCGGATGTTGGTTGTGCCGGGGGTGACGAATCTTGCGAAGGGGGCGATCGATGCGCTCGTCGATGCCTTCATCGACATGGAGGATGCCATCCGCAGCAGCGAGGGTGATTTGCTGGCCGACCGGGACAGCATCGGCGCCACGCGCGCCAACGCCTTGTGGATTGCGATGCGGACGGTGCTCGATAACCAGCCACCCATCGATCCCTCGTCCTATCTGTACACGCGCGCAGCGCTCGAAACTTTAGGGACACGGCCGTCACTCCGCGGACTCAAACACGCGCTCTGGATGCTGAACGGATGGCTGTGGGCTGCAGGCCTGGGCGATGCCGCATACCCCGTTTCGACACGGCTCGAAACCGCCATCGCGTCTGCCTGTTCGATCCTCAAGCTGTTGACGAGCGGTCCCGGCTATCCCCCGCTCGACCGGATGGAGGGGCCCCCGGGTATGACGGGTGGCATGTCCACCGGCGAAGGGGGCACCACTGCAGGCGAGGCCCCGGCGGGAGAGACTCTGGAGGCGGGTCTGGTCGAGATCGAGCCCACCATGGAGGAGGCCACCGCTAAGGACCGCGCCTTGTTCGACGCACTCAAATGCCATATCGAGGCGAACCTTTTGCACTATCTGCGTCCGATCTGGCTGGCGGAGGACCCGGCTGTGAGGCTGCGCCGGCTCGCCGACGAGCTTGGCTTCGACATCGCCGAACTCGAGCAGCAGATCGTGGAGCCGATGATCGGTTTTCACCTCAATTGCTGCGTCTACCGTATGAGGCTCGGGCGCGAACTCGAGGCGGAGCTGCGCAAGCGGCTTCAATCCAAGGATCTGAGCGGGACGATGCCTCAGCCTCAGGCTTTGCAGGCCTACCTTTCGTCCTCCCGAAGGAGGGCCGGAGAATGTCTGTCGCGGGTAAAGACCTATCTGAGAGACACCGCGCAACACCGATTCGAGCGGAATGCCCAGACCCTGCTCGACAAAGCGGTGGCTGAGGCGAAAGCCCATGTGCTCACTTGCAAACGGCCCAGAAAACCCCTCTCGCCTGAACGGGTGCCGGAGGTGCTGAGTCTTGCCGAGCGCATCGCCGCCGAGGGTGTGAAGCGCTTCGAGGCAGATGATGGCTGGCTTGCTTACCTCACCGAGAGGGAGCGGGCGGTCCGGTCCCGGATGAAGCGCGAAGCGGAGACTTGGGTCGCGGCAGTCGAAACATCCCAGTCTGCACTGGATGAGAATCGTCACTCGGCGGTGTTCTCGACCCAGCTCGAGGCGCTCATCGACGCGCCGGGCCAAGATCTGAAAACCGTCATGGTCGTTCTGCCCGATGGGGGATACCACTGCGAGCCTGTCGTCGGGCTTTGCTCCGGGGCCGATCCGCTTCACGCGCGCCGGCTGGAGGCCGATCTGATGCTTCGCGAAGCCGAGGCCCGGCAGGCGCAGCTCGAGGTTGACCGACGTGAACGGCGCCTTGAAAGCGGCGACCTCGCGCCCGAGCCTGCAACTCCAGTCCTCACAGTGCATATGCCGAAGCCGGACGAAAACTGAGAGCAGGCGCATGGTCGCCGGGAGGATTCTCGAGATGATCCATCCCCTTTTCCAACGAAATGCGATCCGATGACCCTTCCCGGAGAGTTCCCGCCTGATGCCCCTGCAGGCCGCCCATGGTTCGCGCTGGGCGTCAACTATCCCTATGTCTGGACGCATGGATGCGATATCGGGCCGAACCAGATCGCCGCCGCTGACCCCTCACGTCCGAACGGGACGGCCTTCGGCCCTGGGCGGATGGCCCGGCTTCGAGCCGATTTCGAGAGGCTCCGTTCGTGGGGCTGCCAGGTGGTCCGGATATGGGCCTTTGAACAGGGTGAAGGGCTTCGGTGGCGTCAGCGAGGCGCTGATTGGATCGTGGCGGGGGTCGATCCGGCCTTTCTCGACAACGTCCGCCAGATCACCGTCTCGGCCGAGGAGGCGGGGCTGCGGATCTATTGGACCCTGCTTACAGAAGCCAGTTTCGAAGAGGGTGAACAGCCGACCGAGGCCGATCGGCGCCGTGCGGAGGCCTTTCAGCTCCTTCTGCGGAGCGATTGGGCGCAGGAAAGGTTTTTTCTGCACGCGGTCCACCCTTTCGCCGATGCGCTGTGCGCCCACCGCGGAGGCGTCTTCGCCCTCGATCTGATGAACGAGCCCGACATGCTGTGGCCGCTCGCACCCTGCAACATCCACGAGGCCCTGTCGCGCTCGACTGCAGCCGGGCGTGCCGCGTTCGAGGCCTGCCCCGCGGTTTCTCCACTCGCTTTCCTTGCAGGCGCCGGCGCGGCATTTTACTTCAGAAGACGTGAACTGCGCGTTCTCCGGTTCCTGCGGCGCATGGCCCTCTCGCTGCGCGCTCATCTCGCAAGGGGGGGCCGCCGCCTGCTGCTGTCCATCGGTTTCGCTTATATCAACACAATCACCAGGAACCGCGATCTGCTGGACGACTGTCTCGATTTCCACGACTTCCATTCCTATGACCTGCTCGACGTCACCCACGCCACACCGAACATCCCCCGCTGGACCGACACTGGAAAGGCCTGCATCATCGGCGAATGCGGGCTTGGTGGGCAGTTTGTAAAGAAAACGCTCGGCATGCCCCTCATCGGCCGAAACCCCTTTCAGTTCCCTCCTCCGACTACGTTTCAGGACATCTTTCGGGTGCAGGCCGAACTGGTTCGGCACTACATGAGCACCGCGCGCCGAAATGGGTTCGGCGGCTGCTTGATCTGGGAATACGGCCGGCAGTTTGAACGGGTCTTCGGGCTAAAGCGCAGCCTTACCGAGCGCGGAACGTGCCGCTTGGAAGGAAACGCCCGTCGGATGGAGCACTGTCTCGACTGGGCAGACCGCATCCCGTTGTTGTGGAAGCAGAGAGAAGGCGTTGTTCAACCGTCCGATCAGTGTGTGCATCTCGGCTCTTCCCCTTCAAGCGAAGAACTCTGCGGGCGACCCGTAGTACGAGATATCAGGGCGTTCTCCGAACAGTTGACACGCGACAACCTGCGTCTCTGAAATAGTATCCATCCGGAAATGATTCCCCGGGATCATCCAGTTTCCAATCCGGAAATGAGAATTTTTTGCCAATCTCGGCGTCAATCTGCACGTTTGCTTGTGCGGCGATCTACAGGTCGTCTTCACGCAAACGCTTGATTTTCTTATTATTGGCCAAACAGGGACCCGCTGCCTCGCGGTGGGACTGAGCGGCGAAGCGGTGAAGAAAAATCCTCATTTCCGGATTGAAAACCGGGCTCTATAGCCTGAGTTCCGGCTCAGTAGGCACTTTTTGGCCTCCGAAGCCGGATTTTCCTAATAAAATCAAGGGGGGCATCTGAAAAACCGCAAAAACCTGTAGTAACACGACTTGATCGTTATCATATTGACATGCTATGTGGTATATGGTAACCACGTAGATATGTTTATTCGAACGACCAAACGCAAAAATCGAGACGGCTCCGTGGTCGAGTACCTCCAGCTCGCGCATAACGTTCGCCACCCTGAGACGCACAAACCGACCGCCCAGATCATTCATAATTTCGGGCGGGCTGACTTGATCGACCGTGATGCCATGATGCGCCTGTGCCA
>NZ_AULM01000075.1 GCF_000422285.1 Desulfatiglans anilini DSM 4660 | reverse complement strand
TCAAATAGTAGCCACCTTCAGGTGGCCCCCGATTTTATTTACCGCTTTGAGCGGTTCACAAATTCAAGCCTCCGGCTTTGCCGGAGGTCATGACTTAACAATTATATGCATCTGCTTGAAAAATCCATTCAGCGTCATGTTCAAGTGGGACAGAGGATCAGCAAAATGCCCATCTATTCCTCCAAATACTATTATTAATTGTGGCATGAATTCTGTAATGATTGGAATGCAAATCTCGTCAATAAAGTAGAGCGAGTTATCATCGCCGCTTCCTGGTGGCAGAGGGATATTGACAGTATATCCCTTGCCTCCTCGTAAGCCGACTTGCGCTTCAAATCCCGTCCCAGGAAACAAATATAATGGATCTTCATGAATGTCGATGCAAAGAATGTCAGAATCCTCATAGAAAATATCCTGTGTGCCATTACCACAGTGAGCATCTAAATCTATTATCGCAATCTTTTTCAATCCATAAAATTGACGAAGATATTCTACAGTAATGGCAATGTCATTTATAAGACAAAATCCACCACCAAAATCAAACCCGGCGTGATGTGCACCACCACCCAATACTATGGCCTTTTGAAATATGTTCTCGACTACCAATCGACCGGCTAGAATGCCTGCGCCTGAAAATAGTTTCGCAATGTCATATATACCCGGGTGAATGGGGGTGTCCATGCTAAGAAACCCTCCACGCTCATTCAATGAGTCAAGCAATTCAAGATAGTCTTCACCGTGAACGAGGTTGACAACTTCTCGAGAGGCTGCATTTGGTGTGACAAAAGTAAGGTCAGGCTTGTGCCCACGAATAGATTGCGAAGCAAAAATTCCAGGCAGAGCAGCGTATCTGTTGCCATGTAATGGGTGATTCTCACCGAAATCATAATGTTTAAAATCGGAGTGATATATTATAGCGGTTTTCATTTAAAATCCTTCCAACAGGTTGTTTTGAATCTTCGGAAGCACAACTTCCGCGTAGTCCCGGCAAATATAATCGGCTTTTTTATCAAAGGTCGTCTCTGAAAGATTAATTATCGCAACTTTGCCATTATTTGCCTTAACCAAGTTAGGAAGGAGGCCAATGGGTCCCATTCTTAATCTTGTACCGATTACCAGCATGAGATCAGCCACAATGGCTACTCGCTCCACCTCGAATGCTTTTGCGATAGGAAGCCCTTGATCGAAAAACGGGATATCTACCTTGAGAACCGCATTGCAGAATTTGCATCGCGGTATTTCTCTTCCCTGTTTGAAAATTTTTTCAAGTTCGTTTTCTGAAAAATTTAAAAACTTTTTGACACAAGAGTATGTGGTTACTCTTGTATAACATTTAGGACAACTGCTCGTGAAGAATGATCCATGAAACTCAATGACATTCTTGCTGCCAGCCTCTTGGTGCAGGTGGTCTAAATTGGTGGTTACAATTGCTTTGATATTTCCATTTTTTTCCATATTTGCAAGAGCGATATGCGCAGGATTTGGTATCGCTCGCAACATCGTTTTTAAAAAGCCGATAGCTACAATCCAGTGGTAAGAGGGATCCTTCTCAAAGTGTGATAACATCTCGGCCTTTTGAAAATCATATTTTCCCCACATCATATTATCCGAATCAAACATAGGAACGCCGGATCGGACGGATATCCCTCCCCCTGTCATGGCTACGATGCAGCTGGCATGACGCATCTCCTTAGAAATCGTCTAGCTAAATTCGCTTGTATCCATGTTAATAGATTTTAAATTCATCGCCAAGATGTCAAATATTTATAAGTACAATATTGAGAATGCCTACTTCACAAGAGAGATATCAGGACGCATCTATACAAAATAAAGCGTTAATTCATGGTAAAACAGATTTCTGCTAATTGCCTCTACCCAATGTCAGCCGCCGCAACCTTTCTATTTAATTCCAATAGATATCCATAACTATTCAAAGGTGGAAACAAAATAAAAATAAACGACGCAAAACTATACTTTTCACTTAAAAGTTAGCATATGCAATCATGGCATTCTATCCTAACTGATCGACAAAAGACCATGCGCATTTTTTATAATAAGATCCCCGTCATACATTTTTCATCACAAATTGTTATGATGCACATTTATAACGGGGATCTTATCATGAAAGATTTTAAATATATTTCATTGTAAAAATCCATCAAGACAATGTGGGTTCTCCGCCCGGAAGATGCTGTATTTCAAAGGGCTCTTCCTGGTCTGGTTTTTCATCCATAAAAGCCCTCGTCGGCCGATGGAACGGTTGGCTTTTTGCGTTGAAAATCGCATTCTCATCAATTTCGGTAAAACCCATCTTTTTTATCTGCGCTCTCCATTCCTCCGCTTCAAACTCACCGAAACCGATCATTTCACCATCGGCACCACACCGGTTAAGCTCTTTGTACCAGTCAGCCTCGCCAAGCATTTTCTTTTTTCTCCAATATCCCATACCCTTTTGTATTCTATGGTAATGCGGAATCTCACTTTCAAACCATGTGCGTTTACCAGGCTTTGTCAAATGCTCATCCAATTTTCCAGCCTTTAGATCCTCAAGTAAGCTATCGATGTCCAAACCAACTTCCTTGGCCGCAGACCACTGCCGTCCATGCTCTTCGTACCACTTTTCTTCCTTTGGAGTGAAAAGATACTGCACCTTTTTTGGCTTTTCTTGTACCTTTCTATGTTTATCTCTTACATAGACACCTGGAATGTTACAGTCATTTGTGCCAATTAATGTTCCAAGGCGAGGGAAGTTGTAATTCGCAGTGAATATCATATTGTTTGACGGGAGCGGATAAACCCAGCCTCTTTCAAAGGATTCGGCAAACGCCATGCAAGCCTCAAGAGCGGTTTCAAAATGTGCAAAATTGAAAGGGTAGTTTACATCTCCGGACCACTGCATGAATGTTGACGGTGTCGTTTCAACAGGATGCCTTTTACCAATCAAAGGCTTAACATCCGGATCTTCGCTCAAAAGTCCAGGCCTCGTTATCCATTCATCTCCTTGTCCCATATTAAATTTATGGAACATAATAGGTTGTCCAAAGAATTGGACACCAGATTTGTCAGGCGCAGTAAAACGTTGTACTAATGTAAGGCCATGTGACCATAGCCAATTCATAATTCCGGTGACCTTCTCAGACCACAGGGGATCTTTCAGATCGAGTCTCTTCTGGATACCAAGTTCGGACAATTCATCATAAATTTTAAAACTCTTTAAGAATCGCTTTTTCACCTGCTTAGGAACTAAAACGTTGTAACCAGGTAGTTCAGTCACTTCCACTTTTCGCCTGTCGCCCCCAAGATCAACTTTTTCCAGTGGCATAATTGACACCCCCTCTTCGAAAACCTGATTTTGTCAGAGAAATTTGTTTTTTGTCGACGGCATATGTGCGCATTTTAGGTACCCAGGGATTTAAGATCTTCTATCGGTTTGGCACCGCAACTTACCGCAACGAGTTGAACTGAATCGAAGTTTTTCAAATTTGATTTTATTCCGATTATCCCATCGCGAAAATTTTGTTCGCAAAAAGGACAGTTATTGACAAGAAAATCAGCTCCTGTCAGCTCAGCTTCCTTCACTCTGTCAAGGCTTATACGTGTTGCAAGATCACCATACCCGCTTTTTACGCCACCCCCCGCACCACAGCAGCGCGCATTCTTTCCATTTCTCGACATCTCTATCAATTCGATTCCCGGTATTTCATTCAGTAATTCTCTCGGTGTTTCGAAGTATCCACAATGCCTCCCATTGTGGCACGAGTCATGATATGTAACTCGCGCATTGACTTCCTTGTCGAGTTTTAATTTACCTGCTTTGACTAGCCGTAGAAGAAAGTCAAAAGTATGCATCACTTCTGGCTTTACAATTGAACCAATTTCCTCATGCCACTCGGGATAATCTTGGAAGATTGTCTTGAAACACCCCGCACATGACGTAATAATTGTTTTGCAGCCATATTGCTCGTATAGCTCATTAAATTGATTCACATTGTGCCGCGCCACCCGCTTAAATTCCTCTCTTTCGCCCACGCGCATAAGTATCGATCCGCATTCCACCTCGTTTGCACCTAAGAACCCCCAATTTACTCCGGCCTTGTCAAGACACTGTGCAGTTGAAATGACAACATCCGTCATTGTCCTATCCAAAGCGGCAGTACATCCTGTGTAATACAAGACATCGATGTTTTCTTTCTTTTTGGCGAGATTCTTCCCTTTTGGCTCATAGATTCTTGTCCAATCAGCTTTGGCTCTTCTTGGCTGTCCCCACGGGTTGTCATTTTGCTTAACGCTAGCAAGTAGCACTTTGTGCCCGGGTCTGTGCTCAAAGCCAAGTTCAACAAGATCTGCCCTCAGTGCCTCATATACTGCGGCATGATCCATAACGCGGTGAACAGGAAAGCTCGCTGTTCCTCCGTCCTCGATCTCATCCCAGGTATTGTGGCACATATGGTTACAAAGGTTGCATACCGTGCACATATAGACGGCATCCGCGAGTTCTTGCGATGGTTCGAGCCTGCCTTCAAGCAGTGCTCTGATAACCATATTCTTGCCCCTGGAATAGTATGGCTCAAATCCTGGAGTGAAATCATATACCGTGCAGGTGCCATCTGCGCCAACTTCGCTTCTCTGATCATTTATACAGTTGCCACACTGCATGCACCATGTAAGAGCGCGGACATCCATCTCTTCAAGATTATGAAACTTCGTCCTGTACATCGTTCTCGCTTCTCTATCCATACCCACCCCTCCTAGCTGCAATCTCAAAGAATGTTTTAATAGCGTGCATCAGGCAGATCGTTAATATGGAACTTTCCCGGGCTCAAAATGCCGTTAGGATCAAGTGCATCTTTGACAGTTTTAAATAGCTTCATATAGGATTCATTCACAATTCCCGCCTCGACTAACCAAGGGCTATTGATATAACCAGTCCAAATTGGAAGCGCTCCATTCTTCCACATAATCTCAGAGACGCCGCGATGTAATTTTCTTCTAATAGCCCATTCTTCCTCAAACTCTGGAATTTCGTTTCTCGTTGGAGCATAAACCAGGAATTTGACCCCACCACCCACTACCGTCATTTGCGTGGCAAAACCCATTTTCACGTCCTGAAATTCATTCAAATTGTCCTGGTAATAGGCTGTGAGTTGATCTAACATTTTATCAATTCCAGACCATTGAATATCTGCAATCCAAATGACAATCCCTGTTCCGCCTACCGCTCCCCATGCAGGGTGTGCATAAAGCGTATTTCCAGTTTTTTCTAATAGCCATCGTGCATAGTTTCCATCCTTGATTTCCTGACCGAACTCCTTGCACCCGTATTTGGCTAAAACGCTATCCAATGTTCTTTCGCAATAATCAAGCTCTTCTTGGCATTTCCCAACAACTACATAGACTAGCGTCGCATTGTTCACAGGCTGCCCGGGATCAACGGCTCTTGCGTACGGCTCAAAGAACTCATACCCACCATAAATTGCCAGAAATTCGTGATCCCATATTCCAGTCACGAAAAGACCAGGAGAACCCAATTTTTCCCACTCTCGGTAAATTTCCACGCACACTTTCACATCCGCAAGAGGATTATCAACCGTAACCACGGCCGGAACCATTACGCTCTTCGCCAACATATGGGATGGCATAGGTTCAATTCTGAAAGAGACTCGAGTCTTTATTCCCAACATTCCCGGATCACCGATAAAAAGCCCCGTCAGATCAGGACCAGCAAGGTATCTTCCCCCATACCATGGTTTGCAGTAGTTAGACATCTCTGCCCCTGTCCTTACAATCGTTCCGTCGGCAAGGACCACCTCTACGCCGGTCGTCTGATCACCAGGGCTACGAAAATAGCACTCGCCCCCACCACCAACTGAGTGACAACTTAGTGCTCCTCCAATTCTTGCCATGTTATTCGCGGGACCGTAGGTCGTCCACCAGCCAATTTTATTCAACTCCCTTCTTAACTGTCCAAAGGACGCGCCGACTTCTACGTTTACGACCATGGCGTCGGTGTCGACATCAATTTTGTCCATCTTTTTTAAATCCATTACTATACACCCACTTCCAGGCGGCCTTGACCCTGAACTCAGATCAGACCCATTTCCTCGCGGCAAAATGGGTATTTTATATTCGTTGCATAGTTTTACAATTCCTGAAACCTCCTCGGTGCTCTTCGGTACTACTACCGCATCAGGAGGGATACGATAACTGAAATCATCAGCGGGTTTGGCATAGCTTTGAGTAATGAAATCCGCCGTAGAAATATTATCATTACCTACAACCATTTTCATCTGTTCAATTATGCTTGCATCTAATCCCATTTTAATCTCCTTTTCCTATCGAGTCATGACCTCCGGCAAAGCCGGAGGCTTGAATTTGTGAACCGCTCAAAGCGGTAAATAAAATCGGGGGCCACCTGAAGGTGGCTACTATTTGAACAAACCTAGCTGGTCGATTTTTTTGTCGATTTCTTCGTGTCTTTTGATGTATTGCCGGATCACCTCTTCATCGTGACCGGCTGTAGAGACGTAGTAGCCTCTTGCCCAAAAGTGAAGACCGGTAAAATTCTTCTGCTTTCCCATATATTGGCGAGCAACATGAATTGCGCTTTTCCCCTTTAGATAACCGACAATTTGGGAGACAGCATATTTTGGCGGA